>NZ_JBFTZL010000126.1:0-10976 GCF_056406825.1 Arthrobacter sp. P1_A5
GGTTCAGTTCCCGCAAGCCGTGACCTTGTAGAGCTTGGCCTCGCCCTGGCTGTCGATGAGCTGCACGCCCGGGTTCGCTGCWAGGTTGCGCAGGCCGGCGGGGGTGTGGTTTCCGCCGTGGACTTCGACCGGACCGAAGTCCAGGATGTAGTAGGCATTCGCCGCGCGCACCGCCTGGCAGACGCTGGCGTCCGTCTTCACGCTTCCAAGCGAATCGTAAATCCGCTGAACATCCGGGGAAACGGAGCTCATGACATGCAGCTGGGCGGACTTGCGCTCGCCCAGGGCGTAGGAAAGCGCCGCACCGGTGTAGGGGTTGTCGATCAGCAGGGCATTTTCGGGAACAGTCTGGGGCAGGCGCTTCATGAGCTGGAGTTCATCGGTGGAGACCAGCGGAGAGTCGGCGGCGAGCCTGTAGTTCCTCGAACCCTGTTCGACTTCCAACTCCAGGCCGCCTTGCTGTCCCAGCGCCGTCGCGGCGAGCAGGATTACGGCGACGGCAACGGTCCGGTAGGCCGCGGTTCCGGCCCGCCCCCACCGCGGCGAGCCGTCAAAAGCCACCCCTAGGGCTTTGGACCGGCCGCGCATCGCCAGGATGCGGCGTCCTGCCCAGTCAACGCCGACGGCGACCAGCAGAACCGCAACCAGCGGCAGCAAGGCGGCAATCCGGTTGCTGTCGTTGTACCAGACGCCGGTGAGAAAGTCCCGGGTTTCTGACCTCGTGAAACCGGAGACCACAACGAACAGGTAGGTGAACAATCCGAAGACTGCGGCTATCCATATGCGCTGCCCGCGGTCCTGGAAGCAGGCCCAGAGGCCGAGGAATACGAGCGGGGCCACGAGCCAGGCCAGTGCCAGGCCGCTGGGGGAGATGGTGACGGCTTCGCCAATGGCCTTTGGAATGCTCTGGTACGGGCCCCAGAAGGAAGCCTCCAAGGGCGGGCGCAGATTGGTCCACAGCAGGTCGAACGCGACGGCGTACCCGGCGACCGGCAACACCAGCCTCAAGACGTACGAGCGGGCGCGGGCCTGCTTCCGCCGGAGGGCAGCCACAGTGCGCCGCACCAGCGTCACCACCATGGGCAGCGTCCACGTCAGCCAGGCCATGAACGTCGTGGGATGGGCGACAATCAGGCCGGTGAGCGCCAGCACCAAGGCAAGTATCGAGGCGAGATCGCGGCGGACAAGTCCGGGCGTCAACCCGGCACACGCCGCTGCCAGGGCGACGCTGGAGGGCAACACGCTAATGGCCAGCAGGTTGGGATACAGGACCCCAAAGTCCATCATGAGCAGCGGGAAGGCACCCAGCGACGCCGCCGCAATGCCTGCGGCGACCAGCGCGGCCGGGCGTCCCCCCACCACGGACCGCGCCAACAGGAGGCATCCCAACGGCCAGAACACGGCCGCAAGGACAATGCTGGTGATATTGACGGCGAGCGGGACGCTCGCGCCCGTTGCCATGGCGACGAGGGTGGCTACAGCGTTCCAGCCGGCCGGGTAGGCGCCGCCGCCGGTCATCGCACCCAGGGTCAACGACGACGCCTGGCCGGTATCGAGGGCAAACCTGACCGAATTCAGGTGGAAGACGGCGTCATAAGTCTGGGAAATGGCCTGCGGGCTGCCGATGAGATGGACGGTGTGCACGGCGAGGAGCCCGCCGGCGATGACGGCTCCGGCCAGCGCCGCGAGGTCGCCGCGGACGTCCGGCACCCGCAACGGATTCGGGCCGGTTGCGGCCGGTCCGGAGGGACGGAAACGCGACGCCCACAAACCGAGCAGCGACAGAGCCACCGCTACCACGGCCACAGGGAGCAGCCCGAACCTCACGTTCAGGAACGGGGCCAACGTGGAGGTTATGACCACAACACCCACGCTCAACGCGGGGGCAAGCGCCAGGGCGCTGAAGCCCCTGAATCGCAGTGCAACGGAGATGATCAGCCCGGGCAGGACCAGGACAGCGCAGGCGATCAGGACCTGCGGTACGACGGACATCCACATGAAGGGTTACGGCTCCAGGAGTTCGAGGAGGTACGCGCCGTACCCGCTCTTGACCAGCGGCTCGGCGCGCTGGCGGAGTTCATCGTCGCTCAGGAAGCCCTGGCGCCAGGCGATCTCCTCTGGGGCGCCGATCTTCAGGCCCTGCCGGTTCTCGACCGTCCGGATGAAGTTCGACGCGTCGTTGAGGTCATCGAAGGTTCCGGTGTCCAGCCAGGCCGTGCCGCGGGGCAGGATTTCGACGCGGAGCTTGCCCCTTTCGAGGTAGGTCCGGTTGACGTCGGTGATTTCCAGTTCGCCGCGGGGCGAGGGCTTCAGGTCCTTGGCGATCCCGACGACGTCGTTGTCGTAGAAGTACAGGCCGGGCACGGCGTAGTGGGACTTGGGCCGCTCCGGCTTTTCCTCCAGCGAGACTGCCTGGCCGGCGTCGTCGAACTCCACGACACCGTAGGCTTTGGGGTTCTTGACCCAGTAGCCGAAGACGGCACCGCCGTCGATGTTTTCATGCTTGCGCAGCTGGGTGCCCATCCCCTGGCCGTAGAAGATGTTGTCACCCAGCACCAGGGCAACGGTCTCGTTGCCGATGTGCTCCTCGCCGAGGATGAAGGCCTGCGCCAGGCCGTCGGGGGAGGCCTGCTGGACGTAGCTGAGGTTGACGCCGAACTGCGAACCGTCGCCGAGGAGGCGCTTGAACTGCTCGGCGTCATGCGGGGTGGTGATGATCAGGATGTCCCGGATGCCGGCCAGGATCAGCGTCGACAGCGGGTAGTAGATCATCGGCTTGTCGTATACCGGGACGAGCTGCTTGCTGATGCCGTGGGTGATGGGATGGAGACGAGAGCCGGTCCCACCGGCAAGAATTATTCCGCGCATGGTATACATCCTCTCCTACCGGTCTGCACTCGGCCAAACCCGTGGACGGCCCGCTGGCCCGCGTGCCCGGTGGTGTCAGGCCGAGTGCCGGCGCCCGGTCCGGCCGAGGAGGCCGTCGGCGGTGCCGCGGAGCGCCGAGCCGAGCCGGGCGGTGCGGCCGGGCGCCAGCAGGGTCACGATCAGCAGGTGCCGCAGATCGCCCCATACCCCGCCAGCCACCCAGGCGGGATACCGGACCGCGTACCGGCGGCCCGTGACGAGGCGGTTCCTGAAGATGTAGTAGTAGCGCCAGGTCGCGGCGGTGCGAACCTGCAGCGGGCGGCCGCCCGCCGGGACTGGCCGGCCAAACACCTTGGCCTCCACCATCGTTCCCAGGGAGTGGTCGAACTCCGCCGCCGCGAGGACGGTGGGCAGGCCCGCGGCGAGTGCGCGGTAATAGTACTCGGTGTCGACCAGGTCGATGAAGAGCTCTTCCCAGAACCCGCCAAGGACGTCCAGCGTGCCGGCCGGGATCAGGAGGCCCGACTGGATCGGCTCCCGGCCCAGGGCGACGCCGTTCCGGGTCCCGGTGCGCAGCACCGGGTTTCCGTGGATCCTGGACGGGGAGATGAGGCCGGGTTCGACGCCGGCGGCCCGCGCGTCCGCGGCGGCACGGCGCAGCGCCTGCACATAACCGGCGGGCAGCAGGGAGTCCTGGTCCACGGTCAGGACGTATTCCGGGTTGCCGTGCCGGCGTGCCGTGCGGATGCCGGCGTTCAGGGCGGCGCCGATACCGGCGTTCTCCGGGAGGCGCACCACTTCTGCGCCGGCCGCGGCCAGCGCGGCGAAGATCGGCTCGAAGCCGGGGCCGCCGCCGTCGTCAACCACCACGACGGCGTCCACCTGCTCCCGCAGCGATTCGACGTTGCCGATCAGCGCAGCCGTCGGCCGGAACGCGGTGACGACGCCGGTGACGCCGGTGGCGCCCGTGGCAGGGACGGGGGATTCGCCGGTCACGTGGGGTTCGCTCACTTTCCGAAGGAATGCCGCAGGAGGATGCCGAGCGTTCCGGAGGCACTTTGCCGGAGCGTGCCGGCGAGGATCAGGAGTGCGTGCGCCCGGGACGTGAGCCGCAGCCGGGCGGCCCGGGCCGCCTTGCGCCAGCCCTTCGCCGTGCACAGCGCCGCGGCCAGGTCGAAGAAGTCGCGTTCACCGACGAACCGGGACCCGTCGACGAGTTTCGCGGACGACGCGCTGTGAGTGTGCCGGCGGTATTCGAAGCAGATATCCGGGACGATCAGCAGCTCGGCCCCGCCAAGCACCATGTCCATGACGAGGGCGAGATCCTGGATGACGGGGAAACCGTCACGGAAGTCGTAGTCCCGGATCCGGTCGCGGCGGAAGGCCAGGGAGGGCCAGTAGAGCCAGTCGCCGTGCAGGAGGCTGACCGCCAGCCGCTCGCCGCCCACGAGCCGGGACCCGGTGCCGCGCGGTTTAACCAGCCGCTGCTTGACGATGTCCACCAGGGGAACGGAGGGTTTGCCGTCCTCGTCGATGATCTGGACGCCGGGCTGGATAATCCAGGCGTCGGGGAATTCGGCGTGGGCGCGCAGCACGACGTCCACGAAGTTCGGCAGCAGAAGGTCGTCGCATCCCATGACCACCAGGACGTCCTGGCTGGCCAGCGAGACGCAGGTCCTGAAGTTCTCGGTGATGCCCTCGTTCTTATCCTTGCGGATATACGTGATCCGGGGATCGTCCGCGGCCTCGACGTAGCGTCTGACGTCGTCGCCCGGGTAGGCGTCGTCAACCACCGTCAGGCGCCAGTCCGGGCTGGTCTGGGCCAGGACGCTGTCGACGGCCAGTTTCATGTAGTTAACGTCGCCCCAATAGGGGATAAAGATGTCCAGTGCCACCGGGGCCTCCTACTTCGTCGTCGGCGTCGCCGGAGCGTCGCCGTCCCGGGAGGACATGTCCTCGACCATGGTCCGGAGGATGGCCACTTCCTCCGCGAGGGTGCGGGTCTCGTCCTCGACCACGGACAGCTCCCAGGACAAGTGCAGGCAGACACCGAGCAGCAGCAGGATGCTGATGATGAACAGCAGATTGGACGGCAGCTGGACGCCGACGCGTTCGGCCACGATCGTCAGCAGGCTCGGAAACGCGGCCAGAACCAGCGTGCCGATGCCCACGAAGAGCCAGAGTGCTGCGTATTTCTCGCGAAGCTTCTTTCGGCGGAGCATCTCGAAGACGACGCCGACGATCGCCAGGGCAAGGAAAAAGGCGGGCCAGTTGCCCATTAGACGGCTCCTTTGGGGGCCAGCGCGGGGTCGGAAATGGTGGACCGCTTACGGGTCAGCGCGAACATGAGGGCGAAGACGGACCGGCCCAGGTAGACGGCGGACTTGACGGGGTTGTGGCTGGGAGTCCCGCCTTGGCGCGGGCGCATTTCGACCGGGACCTGGGTCACCCGGCAGCCGGAGCGGATCGCCACCACCAGGGAGTCGATGGTGTCACCCAGATACTCCGCAGGGTAGTGGTCCAGGTACTGGTTGATGGCGCGCCCGTTCGCGGCCCGGAAGCCGCTGGTCACGTCCGTGAGCCGGGTCTTGGCCAGTGCTGAGATGACCTTGGCGAGGAGCTGCATGGCCCACTTGCGCGGGCCGCTGACCGAATAGTCGCCGCGGTCGGCAAAGCGGGCACCGATGGAGATATCCGCGTGCTCCAGGCCGGCCAGGACCTCGTGGATATTGCGGGGATCGTGCTGTCCGTCGGCGTCCACCTGGATCACGCGCTGGTAACCGAGGCGCTGGGCGTACTTGAAGCCTGCCCTCATGGCACCGCCGACCCCCAGGTTGAACGGCAGCGTCAGGACGGTGGCGCCAGCGTCTTTCGCGACCGCGGCGGTGGCATCCGCAGAGCCATCATTAACCACCAGGACATCGTAGGGCCGGCCGACGCTCAGCACTTCCCGGACGGTATTTCCCACGGACTCGGCTTCGTTCCACGCCGGCATGATGACCAGCACACGGGTCGAGTCAAGAATTTTCATAGTTATCCAATATATCAACGGCCCGGAGGCGATTGAGGAGTTCACTATTGATCCGGCCGTCCCGTCCTCGGCTGGAGTCAACGAATCCGTGCCATGCGGCGATCACTAAGTTGCGGCGGTTCGGGCTGAACGCGAACCGCAGGATCTGCGCCTTGGTTTCCTCGACAAAGCGACGGAGGAGCCACGACGGGTTCCGGTGCCAGTACCGCTTGATAAGGGTAGTCCCGTTGCGCACGATGTAGTACATCCTRAACGGGGAGTAGTAGTTGAATGACAGGTTCCTGCCCCGGAATCTCAGTGTCCGACCGAGCACCCTGGCCGGAAGGCGGGCCCCGAGTCGGTGTTCGACCGCGCAGCCAGCACCAATCAGCACACTGTACCCGGCCGCTCGGGCGCGGGCGGTGAATTCAGAATCCACGCAGTCGATGAAGAAACCAGCCTCGAACTTCCCGATTGCCGCAAAAGTGGAACTAGGGATGAAAAAGCCAGATTGCATCGGGTCGAATGCCTCGATCAGCCCGTCCGCCGTCCCGAGTGACGGAACACTGTGCCCACTGAACGATTCCGCGGAAACGAATCCAACCCGGCGGCCTGCGGCAGTGGCCTGCTCGTAGCTGGCGAGGGCGCAATCGACGTAGCCGGCTACGGGCAGCGAGTCTTGGTCGAAGGTGAGGAAGAATTCCGGCGACGTTGTAGCGTCAAGTTCCTCGACGCCGCGATTGAGCGCGGCAGCGATGCCAGAATTTCCGGGCATCTCTAAGACTCTGACACCTTGCTGCCGCAACTGGGCGAAGATGGAGGGGGAATCAGGAGAAGAGCTGCAATCGTCCACAACGACCAGTTCATCCACCTGATCGCGGATGGCGGCGGCGTTGGAGAGCAGGTCGTCGTCGGGGTTGAACGCTGCGATTACTGCGGCAATCCGGCGCTGGCGTCTTTCAGTCACGCTGTCGATCCTACCTTTTGACCATTGACGGGTGGACCGTGGCGGGCAGCGTCCGCACGGCGGGGACAAGCAGTCCAAGGAACAGGATCGCTTCGCTCACCGCCATTCCAAGAGCCACGGCGGGAACATTCGCCGAGATGCCGGCAACAATCATGAGGAGCACGCCGACGACGGCCGAGATTCCCGTCCACATTAGGACTGAATTCTGGCGTTGAGCGGGAATCAGGATATTCCTGATGAGTGGTGTTGATGCGGAAAGGAAGAAGAAGGACAGGCCGTAGAAGGCGCATGTGAGGGTATCCGCGCGTACGGCTTCGCCGAACATCACGCCTGAGACCCAAGGGCCGAAGAAGCCCAAGAACAGTGCGCCCGCAAGTCCGAGGACCGCGTGCGCCGAAACGGCGACGATGTGACGCCTTCGCGGGTCCGCAGCTTCGCGCTCAAGCGTCCAGCCCTGAAAGGTGTTGCCGAGAGCAACAACGCTGAAGAGTCCCAGCCTATAGATGGCGTCCGCGGAGGCGAGACTGGCGGTAGCCGCAGCGGACGGAACAGTGGCAGTGGCGATCGGGACGGGAGTTGACGCGTAGGCGCTGCCTGTGAGGTTGATGCCTGCGGTACCGGCATGGGGGATGATCATCTCGCGGAAGACGGTTCCGGGCCTCTTCGGGAACCAGGTGCCCGCCTCGCCGAATCTCTTGTGAAATGCCGCCAGCGCCATCAGGGTTGCAAGCGCAGACAAAACGCCATACGTCCAGACCTGTCCGGTGAGAAGGATGACGGGAGCGCTGATGACCGCCGCGAAGAAGCGGGGCAGGGTGTCGTAGACGGCCAGGATCCGGGGCTGACCGGTGCCGATGCCGTACCACGCGGGCGAGAAACTGGTCAGCGCAGTTGCCCAGGCCATGGTGATGGCGTCGAGGCGGAAACCTTCGCGGGCCACGAGCGCCACGATCACGCTCATGACGGGGAGGACGACGACCGCGAGCAGGATCCGAGAACGGACGCTGCTGGAATAAAGTGCTGCCCGCAACGGGAGGGCGCCGGCGCGGGCAATCTCGACCGGGCCGGAGATGTTCCAGTTCCAGAGAATGATGGTCGACGCAAAGATGCCAATGGCTTGGCCGGAGGTGATGCTGGACCAGCCGGCGGCCCCCACCACCCGCGAAACGACCGGGAGGAGCAGGAACGGCAGGACCAGCGCCAGCAGCGGCAACAGAGTGAAGCCTGCAAGCCTGAACAGAACGGGTCTCATGCGGTACGGTCCTCGTGCTGGGGGGCTTGACCTAACGATGATACGCGATTGCCCCGCACCGGCCCCTGGCCCGGGAGTCGCCTAGAGTGGTTCGCATGAACGACGAGAATGGCCCCGGCGTGCCGAAGATCAGGGCCAGCGTGTGCATGGCCACCTACAAGGGTGCGGCCTTTGTCCGGGAGCAGATAGCGTCCATCCTCGCCGAGTTGGGTCCCGACGACGAGCTCGTCGTGGTCGATGATGCGTCCCCCGACGAGACTGCCGCGATCGTGGAGGGGATCGAGGATCCGCGGATCCGGCTCGTCCGCTCCCCTGTCAACCGGGGGTACGTGCGCAGCTTCGAGGAAGCGATCCGGCTGAGCCGGGGGGAGTACGTGTTCCTGTCCGACCAGGACGATGTCTGGATTCCGGGCCGGCTGGAGCTGATGCTCGCTGCCTTGTCCGGTTCTATGGTGGTCGCCAGCAATTTCGACATGCTGGGCGGCGGAAACCGGCCCTGGATTCCGCGGCTGAAGTCCGCGGACTCGCGGCGGCACGTGGCAAACTTGTTCGCCATCCTGATCGGGTACCGGGCGTACTACGGCTGCGGCATGGCCTTCCGCCGGGAGGCTGCCCGCTGCTTCACCCCGATTCCTGCTTACGTCCGGGAATCACACGATCTCTGGCTGGCCATCTGCGGCAATGTCGCCGGATCGATAACCCACCTTGACGAGTCGACCATTTACCGCCGGATCCACGAATCGAACCAGACGCCGGCCGGCCTGCGGTCGCTGCCGAAGATCGTCGCGGCCCGCGTGATGCTGGTCCGGCTCATGGTCGAAGCCCTCCGGAGGACCCGCCGGCGGGTCTGAGCAGGCAACGGCCTTTCGGTAAGCTGGCCTCATGCAGAAACTCCTCGTCACCGGCGGCGCCGGCTTCATCGGCTCCAATTTCGTCCACTACGTACTGGAGAACACCGACCACCACGTCACGGTCCTCGACAAGCTCACCTACGCGGGCAATGTGGAGTCGCTGGCGGGCCTGCCTGCAGACCGGTTCACGCTGGTGCAGGGCGACATCTGCGACGCCGCCGTGGTGGAGCGCCTGGTTGCCGGGTCCGACGTCGTGGTGCACTACGCCGCGGAATCCCACAACGACAACTCGCTGCACGATCCGCGCCCGTTCCTGGACACCAACATCATCGGGACCTACACCCTGATCGAGGCCGCGCGGAAGCACAACAAGCGCTTCCATCACATCTCCACCGACGAGGTCTACGGCGATCTCGAACTCGATGACCCGGAGCGGTTCACCGAGAGCACGCCCTACAACCCCTCCAGCCCGTATTCCTCCACCAAAGCGGGCTCGGATCTGCTGGTCCGCGCCTGGGTGCGGTCCTTCGGCCTGCAGGCAACCATCAGCAACTGCTCCAACAACTACGGTCCGTACCAGCATGTGGAGAAGTTCATCCCGCGCCAGATCACCAACGTGATCGACGGCATCCGTCCCAAGCTGTACGGCAAGGGCGAGAACGTCCGTGACTGGATCCACGCCAACGACCACTCGTCCGCTGTCCTGGCGATCATCGCCGGGGGCCGGATCGGGGAGACCTACCTGATCGGCGCCGACGGCGAGAAGAACAACAAGGACGTCGTCGAACTGATCCTCAAGCACATGGGCCAGGCGCCGGACGCGTACGAGCACGTGGTGGACCGGCCCGGCCATGACATGCGGTACGCCATCGACTCCTCCAAGCTGCGCGAGGAACTCGGCTGGAAGCCGCAGTTCTCCAACTTCGAGGCCGGCATCGAAGACACCATCGCCTGGTACCGGAACAACGAGGACTGGTGGCGGCCCCAGAAGGCCGCCACGGAAGCGAAGTACAAGGAACAAGGCCAGTAGATTATGTCGATCGAGTTCTCGAAGAAGCTCACAGCGCACGAAACCCCGATCCCCGGCGTCGTCCTCTACGACCTTCCGGTCCACGGTGACAACAGGGGCTGGTTCAAGGAGAACTGGCAGCGGGAAAAGATGGTGGCGCTTGGCCTGCCCGACTTCCGTCCGGTGCAGAACAACATCTCGTTCAACGAATCCGCCGGCACCACCCGCGGCATCCATGCCGAGCCGTGGGACAAGTTCATCTCCGTGGCCACCGGCAGGATTTTCGGCGCCTGGGTGGACCTGCGCGAAGGCCCGACCTTCGGCGCCGTGTTCACCGCCGAGATGGACCCCAGCCAGGCCATCTTCATTCCCCGCGGGGTGGGGAACGCCTTCCAGACGCTGGAGGACAACACCGCCTACACGTACCTCGTCAACGACCACTGGTCCGCCGATGCCCAGGGCCAGTACACGTTCCTGAACCTCGCCGACGAGACCGCGGCCATCAGCTGGCCGGTGCCGCTGGGCCAGGCCGAGCTCTCGGACAAGGACAAGGCACACCCGCGCCTGGCGGACGTCACGCCGATGCCGCCGAAGAAGGTCCTCGTGGTCGGCGCCAACGGCCAGCTCGGCAAGGCGCTGCGCCGGCAGTACGACGGCGACCCGTCCGTTGAGTTTGCCGGCCGGGACGAGTTTGACCTCGGCAGCGAGGACGCCTTCGCCGGACGGAACTGGAAGAACTACTCCACGATCATCAATGCCGCGGCCTACACCGCAGTGGACGCCGCCGAGTCGGCCGAGGGCCGCGCGGCCGCCTGGGCAGCCAACGTCACGGCCGTGGCGCGGCTGGCCCGCACCGCCGTCGAACACGACCTCACCCTGGTGCACGTGTCCTCGGACTATGTCTTCGACGGCACGCGCGCCACGCACGACGAATCGGAGCCGGTGGCGCCGCTGGGCGTCTACGGCCAGACCAAAGCCGCGGGCGACGCCGTCGTCAGTGTGGTGCCCCGGCACTACAT
>NZ_JBFTZL010000127.1:0-10931 GCF_056406825.1 Arthrobacter sp. P1_A5
GGCCCCATCATCACCGAATACCGCAAGCATGGTTTCACCACCGCCATCGACGACTTTGGTGCCGGTCATGCAGGGCTGGGGCTGCTGGCCGATTTCCAGCCGGACCTGGTCAAGATCGACATGAAGCTCATCCGGGGAATCGACACCAGCCCGGCCTCCAGGCTGTCGTTGCTGGCATCGTCGGCATCGCCAAGGAGCTCGACATCACGGTGCTCGCAGAGGGCACCGAGACGGAGGCGGAGTTCCGGATTCTGAAGGAGGCCGGCATCCGCTTGTTTCAGGGATATTGGTTCGCAAAGCCGGCCTTCGAGGAGCTTCCTCAGATACAGTCCGTGCCTGTTTCTGACGCCACCGCTGTCGCTTAGCGGCCCTACCTATCGAGCGAGTGCGCCATGGCCTGGACCAGCGACTCCTGCAGCCAGGTGGTGAAGTTGTACACCAGGGCCAGGTAGCTTTCGACGTCCTCGGCCTGGGCCCAGTCCTGCATGAGGTGGATGTTGTCGGCGTCGGCGTCGTCACGGATGTCGAGGCGTTCGGCCAGCACCAGCCGGACATCGTTGAGCGCGGTGGCCCAGTGCCGGGCGTCGTCCGGGGTCAGGACGAGGTTGTCCCGGTCCAGGCTCAGTGCGGCCGCCTTCAGCGCGCCGATCTTGCTTTCGCGCAGCGACCGCTCGGTGTAACGGCGGAACTCCAGGGAGGCGGCGTCGTCGTTCTTCATCACGTTCGGCAACAGCCGCCGCATGGCGCGGTCAGAGGGTTCGCGGGCTTCGGTGTCAAGGCCCACCAGGGCCGCCAGCGGGTCCTCGTTGGCGCGCTGCTCCGGCTCCAGCATGGAGATGACGTCATCGAAAAGGCTGCGCAGCAGCTCCCGCTCGGCCGGCTCCAGATGGCCCTTGATGCCCTTGAGCCCGTACTTGAATGCCTTAGCCACGTTTTCCCTTGCCTTTGCCGGAACCGCCCGCGGTGCCGCCGGTGGCCTTTTCCACCGTCGCCCAGAGGCCGTAGCCATGCATCGCGACGGCGTGCTGCTCCACCTGTTCCTTGCTGCCGTGCGCCACGATCGAGCGGCCCTTCTTGTGGACCTCCATCATCAGCTTGTTCGCTTTCGCCTCCGAGTAGCCGAAATAGCTGCGGAACACATAGCTCACATAGCTCATCAGGTTCACGGGATCGTTCCAGATCACGAGGTTCCAGGGGACGTCCGGGGCGGTCAGGACGTCGCCGGACGTCACTGTTCCGGTCTGGGTACTCTCCCGTGTGTCGGGGCCGAGCGCAACGCTGAGGGTCATCTGTCCATTCTATGGGGATGCACACTAGAGTGAATTTGTGAGTACCTCCGCTGGCTGGGACCGTCCCCGCACGTCCCTGTACACAGACCACTACGAGCTGACCATGCTGCAGGGTGCCCTGCAGTCCGGCGCGGCGCACCGCAAATCGGTCTTCGAGGCCTTCGCCCGGCGGCTCCCGGACGGGCGCCGCTACGGCATCGTGGCAGGCACCGGCCGCCTCCTGGAAGGGATCGCGAACTTCCGCTTCGGCGAGCCGGAACTGGACTACCTGCGCCGGACCAAGGTGGTCAACGACCAGACACTGGAGTACCTGGCCGGCTATAGCTTTTCCGGCGACATCTGGGGCTATCCGGAGGGTGAGGCTTACTTCCCGAACTCCCCCGTGCTGATCGTTGAGTCCACGTTCGCCGAGGCCTGCATCCTGGAGACCTACCTGCTCTCCGTGCTCAACCACGACTGCGCCATTGCCTCCGCCGCCTCCCGGATGATCTCCGCGGCCGGGACCCGCCCGTGCATCGAAATGGGATCGCGCCGGACGCACGAGGAATCTGCGGCCGCCGCTGCCCGGGCCGCGGTCATTGCCGGGTTCGACAGCACCTCGAACCTGGAGGCCGGATTGCGCTACGGGCTGAAGACGGTGGGCACGGCCGCCCATTCCTTCACGCTCCTCCATGACACCGAGCGGGAGGCCTTCGAGGCCCAGATTGCCGCCTTTGGGCCGGACACCTCCCTGCTGGCGGATACGTACGACGTCGAAACGGCCGTCCGCACCGCCGTCGATCTCGCCGGGGACAAGCTGGGCGCTGTCCGGCTGGACTCGGGCGACCTCGTGGCCCAGGCCCAGTGGGTGCGCCGGCTGCTCGACGAGCTCGGCAACGACCACACCAAGATCGTGGTGACCTCAGACCTCGACGAATTCGCCATCGCGGCGCTGGCGTCCGCGCCGGTGGACTCCTACGGCGTGGGCACCTCGCTCGTGACCGGGTCCGGGGCCCCGACGGCGAGCATGGTCTACAAGCTCGTCAGCCGTACCGACGACGCCGGCGATTTCATCTCCGTCGCCAAGGCCGCCAAGAACAAGGCCAGCAAGGGCGGCCGGAAGTACGCGCTGCGCAAGCTCAATGAGCGCGGGACCGCCACGGCCGAAATCGTCGGCGTCGGCCATCACCCGGAGGACGACGGCAACGACCGTCCGCTGCTGCAGCAGTTCGTCAAGAACGGCGAGCTCCTCCCCGGGTGGACGGGCCCGGAGGGGGTCCAGCGCGCGCGCCGGCGCCACGCGGAAACCATGCGGGAGCTTCCCGCGGTGGTCAACCGGCTCCAGCGCGGCGAGGCGGCCATCCCCACCATCTACGAGGAGGACTGAATGTCCCGCGCCTTGATCATCGTTGACGTCCAAAACGATTTCTGTGAGGGAGGTGCCCTGGCTGTCCCAGGCGGGGCAAGCCTGGCCGGGGAAATCAGCGAGTACGTTGATGCCCACCACGGCCAGTTCGACCACGTCGTGGCCACCCAGGACTGGCACATCGATCCGGGTGAGCACTTCTCGGAGAAACCCGATCTCGTGGACAGCTGGCCGCGGCACTGCGTGGCGGGCACCCGCGGGGCCGAACTGCATCCCGATCTTGATCCCGAACACATCCAGGCGTACTTCCGCAAGGGCCAGTTCGCCGCGGCGTACTCCGGCTTCGAAGGGCTGCTGGCCCCCGAGGACGACGTCCCCACCGGTGACCGCCAGCCCGGCGCCATGCCCGTTACCGGCGCCGGAGGCCCCGGAGACTCCGGAGACTCCGACGACTCCGACAACACAGTGAGTCCCKTCGCGGGCAGTGATTTCGCCGCTGGCGAGGACGCGATCGGGCTGGACGACTGGCTGCAGAGCCACGACGTCGAGGACATCGTGGTGGTGGGCATCGCCACGGACTACTGCGTCAAAGCGACCGCCCTGGATGCCGTCCAGGCCGGCTACTCCGTCACGGTGCTGCGCGGCCTGACGGTCGGCATTGCCGAAGACCTGGACGATGCCGTGGCCGAGATGGAGCTCGGCGGCGTCGATGTCCTCTGAGCCAGTAGACTCGAAATCCTTGCCCCCATCGCCAGTCTTGCCATATCGACAGACCCGTAGAACCCCGGAGTACACCATGAAGAAGACCCTGACCGTCCTGATTGCCGCCGGAGCGCTGCTCGGCGCGGCCGGCTGCTCTGCCACGCCGCAGCTGACCAACGAGGAAACCTGCGCCCGGGTCAAGACCGTGGTCTCCGCCCAGTCGGCCACATCGGACAAGACCGGCATGACCCGGGTCGCCAACCAGCTGCGGCCCATCAAGGCGGCGGCATCCGAGGACCTGCGGGCCCCGCTGCAGACCATCATCGAATACTTCGACGAGTCAGCCAAGCCCTCCCCGGACACCGCCAAGCTCGAGGACATGAAGGCCGACTACACCGCGGCAGGCCAGACCTACGGCCAGGTCTGCGGCGCCGGCCAGTAGCCGAAGCAAAGTTCAAAGCAGAGTAAACAGCAGAGGGACCAGTTCACAGTGAACTGGTCCCTCTGCTGTTGCCCGGCGCCTATTGGCCTGAGCCCATAACCCTGTGCCCTTAACCCCGTGCCATAACCGCCTGCGCGGGGCTACTTCCGGCCGATGAACCAGTCCTGGAGCTTGCGCAGGCGGGTCTGCAGCTGTTCCTCGTTGGCCTGGGCGACGGCCGGGCCGCCGCAGACGGTCCGGAGCTTGGTATGGATGACGCCRTGCGGGGTCCCGGTGCGGGCAGACCAGGCCGCGACGTTTTTGGCCAGCTCGGTGCGCAGGTCCATAAGCATCCGGTGGTCCGGCACGGCCGGGGCCGCAGCCGCGGCTGCCTCAGTCTGCGGGGAGCGCCTGTTCTTCCGGTTCAGCTGCTCGTGCTGGCGCTGGCGCAACAGCGTGCCGACCTGTTCAGCGTCCAGCAGTCCCGGGATCCCGAGGAAGTCGAGCTCGTCCTCCGAGCCCACCTCGCCGCCGGTGCCGAATTCGCCGCCGTCGAAGAGCACCCGGTCAAAGGACGCCTGGGAGTCGAGGGCCTCGAACTTGCCCTTCATCAGGGAATCGGAGGCCTTCTCCTCGCGGTTCGCCTCGTCCATGAGCGAATCCTCGGGATTGAAGAGGCCGTCGCTGTCTTCCTTCTCCGGGCGGTCCAGGGCGTGGTCGCGCTCGGCCTCCATCGAGTTGGCCAGGGCCATCAGCTGCGGCACGGAGGGCAGGAAGACCGACGCCGTCTCGCCGCGCTTGCGGGCACGCACGAAGCGCCCCACGGCCTGGGCGAAGAACAGCGGGGTGGAGGTCGAGGTGGCGTAGACGCCGACGGACAGCCGCGGAACGTCGACGCCTTCGGAGACCATCCGGACGGCCACCATCCAGCGCTTCTCGCTGGCGGTGAATTCCTCGATCTTGCTGGAGGCCTTCGCGTCGTCGGAGAGGATGACGGTGGGCGATTCGCCGGTGATCTTCTTCAGCTGGCCGGCATACGCGCGGGCGTCCTCGTGGTCCGTGGCAATGACCAGGCCGCCGGCATCCGGGACGCTGCGCCGGACCTCGCTGAGACGCTTGTCCGCGCCGGCCAGGACGGCGGGGATCCATTCGCCGGCCGGGTTCAGCGCGGTGCGCCAGGCCTGGGATGTGATGTCCTTCGTGACGGCCGACTCCCCGAGCGAGGCGGCCATCTCGTCCCCCGCGCTGGTGCGCCAGCGCATTTGGCCGGAGTAGGCCATGAACATCACCGGGCGGACCACGTGGTCGCGCAGGGCCTTGCCGTAGCCGTAGGTGTAGTCGGCCTTGGAGCGCCGGATCCCGTCCCGGTCCTCGGCGTACTCCACGAACGGGATGGGCGAGGTGTCCGAGCGGAACGGGGTGCCCGTCAGGGAGAGCCGCCGGGCCGCCGGGTCGAACGCCTCACGGAGGCCATCACCCCAGGACAGGGCCTCGCCGCCGTGGTGGATTTCGTCCAGGATCACCAGCGTGCGGGCGGCTTCGGTCTTGGCCCGGTGCAGCATGGGCTTGCTGGCCACCTGGGCGTAGGTCACGGCGACGCCGATGAATCCGCGGCCGTGCTGGCCGTCGGCATTCTTGAAGTTCGGGTCGATCGCGATGCCCACCCGGGCAGCGGCGTCGGCCCACTGGCGCTTGAGGTGGTCGGTGGGTGCCACGATGGTCACGCGGTTGACCACTCCGGAATCGATGAGCATGGACGCCACGCGCAGGGCGAAGGTGGTCTTACCCGCGCCGGGGKTTGCGACCGCAAGGAAATCCTTGGGATGGGTGCTGAAGTAGCTGTCCAGCGCCTCCTGCTGCCAGGCGCGCAGCTTGGGGGCGGTGCCCCAGGCGGCCCGCTCGGGATAGGCGGGGGGAAGCGTGGGTCCGCCGAAAAGTGTCTCCGTCATTAAGGCGCCCTCCATCCGCGCATGGCTGCAGCCGACGGAGAAACCCAATTAAGCACAAAAACACCAATCTTTTTGGATGGACCGTAAGGCAGTACCCGGACAGCATGGACCGGCAATCAGGAAAGCAGAAAATCAGGGGCACGACGGCGCGCCGCCATAGGGAAGCGCCGTCCGAAGACGGCTAACGGAACCTGTTGGTTCCGTTGATTGCCCTTTACTTGTCGCCGGAGCCCTTGCCGCCGTCGTTTCCGGGGCGCAGGCCCTCGTAGACTTCCTTGCATTCGGGGCAGACGGGGAACTTCTGCGGATCCCGGCCCGGAGTCCAGACCTTGCCGCAGAGCGCGATCACCGGTTCACCGGTCAGCGCGGATTCCATGATCTTTTCCTTGCGCACGTAGTGCGAGAAGCGCTCCCGGTCACCGGGCTCAACTTCCTGGCGCAGTTCCTCGCGCTCGATCGTGGCCGTTGACGTCCCGGCTCCGGAGAGCTCGCGCATCGGATCGTTTTCGAGAGGATCGGTCATGCTAGTCATGACACCCATCTTAGCCGTTGGAAGGGCGCTGCCGGACCTGCGGGGTGCCGGCGGCGGGGCCTAGAGGCCCTGCCAGGCGGGTTTGTGGTCGTAGCTGTGGCGGTAGTAATCCGCCAGCCGCAGYGACGACGCCGCCGCCTCGTCCAGGAGGATGGTGGCGTGCGGGTGCAACTGCAGCACGGAGGCCGCACAGATGGCGGCGACGGGGCCCTCCGCGAGGTCCCGGACGGCCTGGGCTTTTTGCGCACCGGTGGCGATCAGGATCACGTGGCGGGCATCCAGGATGGTGCCCAGGCCTTGGGTCAGGACGTGGTGCGGCACGTCGGCCAGGCTGCCGAAAAACCGTGCGTTGTCCCGGCGTGTCTGCTCGATCAGGGTCTTGATCCGCGTCCGGGACGCCAGCGACGATCCCGGTTCGTTGAACCMGATGTGGCCGTCCGTTCCGACGCCGAGGAGCTGAAGGTCCACGCCCCCGGCATCGCGGATGGCATCTTCGTAGGCCCGGCAGGCTGCGGGGATGTCCGCCGCCGCGCCGTCGGGCACGTGGACGTTGGCCGGACTGATGTTCACCCGTGCGGTGAATTCGCGGGCGATCACCTCGCGGTAGGACTCCGGGTGGCCGGCCGGCAGCCCCACGTACTCGTCCAGGGCGAAGGCGCGGACCCGGCTGAAATCCAGGCCGGCGCGCTCGTGCCGCGCCGCCAGTTCGACATACACCGGCAGGGGCGTGGAACCGGTCGCCAGGCCCAGGACGGCGTCGGGCTTGCGGCGGAGAAGGGCCTCCACCGCATCCGCGGCAAGCGACGCGATCTGTTTGCTGCCGGGAAGGATGACAACTTCCATGATCCTGCCTTACTGGCCTACCTGGTGTCCGAGTCTGCGCACTCCCAGCATGCACCCGTCAGCGGTTGACGGCCAGTTGTGCCAGCAGCTCCGGCGCCCGCCGGTCCAGCCATGCTCCGCCGGTCCGGACACCGACGGCGAAGAGTGTGAGACCAAGCACGGGTCCGAGGGCCAGCGCGATCCAGCCCGGCACGGAGCTCCCAGTGATGAACTGCGCGGCCACGAGCGCCGCCTCGGGAGCCACGAGGACCAGAAGCACGGCCATGCCGCCGAACTGCACGGCGAGGGTCTGGGCCACGTTGCCCGGCGGCTTCTTGAACGGGCTGTCCCCMGGGAGCGGGACGCTCACGGTGTAGCGCGCCGAGATCACCGAGGCCAGGCCCAGGCCGGTGAAGAGAACGCCGAGGCAGAGGCCCAGGACCGCGGGCAGCTTGTCCCAGTCGCCGGTGAAGAAGAACGGCCCGACGCTGAACAGGACCGCCACCGGCAGCGCAAAGCTCAGGCATGCCAGCGCACGGCCGAGCCGGTCGTCGGCGCCGCGCACCCCCGTTGCTACGTGCAGGGCGAAGGCGGTGCTGTCATAGGAGACGTCCGTGGAGATCGACCACGCCAGGAGGAAGGCCGTCAGCGGCCCGACGAACTGGAACGGGCCGTAGAACCCGCTCTGGCTGCCCTGGAAGAGGAACAGCACCGGCAGGAGCGGAACGACCACGAGCGCGCCGGCGTAGCGGGGATCGCGCAGCCAGTAGTACAGGGACCTCGCGGCGACGGCGGCGGCCGGTGTCGCCGGGAGCAACCCGAACAGGCCCGTGCCGCCAGTCCGCCGCTTGGATGTCCCGGCGTAGGGCGGGGTCACCAGGGCGCGCTGCAGCAGGACCTTCCACGCTAGCGCCAGCCCTGCCAGGGTGGCCGCGGCGATGAGGAATTTCACGGTCGCGGCCGCGTAGCTGCCGGCAGCCAGCTCGCCGCCGAGCGAGAACGCCGCCCCGGCCGGCGTCCAGGACAGGGCCCGGGCCAGGCCGGTCAGGAAATCGCCGGAACCGGCGATTCCCCTCGCGATGCCCGCCACGATGGGTCCCGTGAGCACGAGCGGGATGAGGAAGGCGACTGAGCTGATGTCCTTGAAGCGCCGGGAGCTTGCCAGTCCGGCCGTGGCCGTGGTCACGACCTTGGAGAGAACGATGCAGCTCAGCACGCCCAGCACGGCACCGACGAGGGCGCCGGCTGCGGCCGGCAGGCTGCGGGACCAGGTGCCCACCGTGGCGAGCGCAACGAGTGAGGTGGCGAGACCTGGTATGCCGATCAGGCCGCCGAGCGCCAGCCCGGCCAGCAGCTGCGGCATGGGCACGGCAAAGGTGGTGAACCGGGCAGGGTCCAGCGTCATGTCCGCGGCGGAGACAGCGACGGGAATGACGGCCCAGCCCAGCAGCGCCGTGGCGCCGCCCAGGACCACCACGGTCTGGGCGAGTTCAATCTCCACCCCGCGCAGGACGAACAGCCCGGCCACGCAAACAGCCACGATTCCCAGGGCATACAGGGCGCCGATCCCGAGGCCCACCAGCTGCCACGGGCTGCGCCGGACGCTGTTGCGCAGCAGGGTCAGCTTGAGCCTCAGAAGGTGCGCAACCATTCGAGCCCTTCCGTGTGGTTCCGGCCGCCCACGAGCTGCACGAAGCGGTCCTCGAGGGTGGCGCCGGCGCGGACTTCCTCCACAGTCCCGGCGGCGAGGACCCGGCCGCCCGCGACGACTGCGACGTGGTCGCACATGCGCTGGACCAGGTCCATGACGTGGCTGGAGACGATGACCGTTCCGCCCGAGGAAACGTAGCGGTCCAGGATGTCGCGGATGTTCGCCGCGGAGATCGGGTCCACCGATTCGAACGGCTCGTCGAGGACCAGCAGCCGCGGGGCGTGGATCAGCGCCGAGGCCAGCGCGATCTTCTTGGTCATGCCGGCGGAATAGTCCACCACCAGCGTGCCGGCGTCATTGGCCAGGTCCAGGGCAGCGAGCAGTTCCGCCACCCGCGACGCCACCATTTCCCGGTCCATCCCGCGCAGCAGGCCGGCATAGGTGACCAGCTGCTCGCCGCTGAGGCGGTCGAACAGCCGGACGCCGTCGGGCAGGATCCCCATCAGCTTCTTGGCCTCCAGCGGATGCTGCCAGACGTCGACGCCGTGGACCAGCGCGGTGCCGAAGTCCGGGCGCAGCAGGCCGGTCGCCATGGACAAGGTGGTGGTCTTGCCGGCGCCGTTGGGCCCGACCACTCCGTAGAAGGAGCCGGCCGGAACGTCCAGGCTGATGCCATCGACGGCGATTTTGTCGCCGAAGCGCTTGGCGAGGCCAAGCAGGGACAGGGCAGGAACCGGCGGCGACGACGGACCGGCCGGGGCTGGCTGTCCCTGCTGGCCAGGGGGTTGGAATGTCATGACGCCAGACTAACCGCCGGACGGCGCGAAAAGGATAGTCCGCAAGGCGTACGTTTTCACTCGCGGGAACCGGCACAGCTGTTTCTGGAATGAATGCGGTTCTGGAATGGATGCCGGTTCTAGAACGAATGCCGGGGCAGGGCGCGCTCGTACTGCGGCGGCCACGCGAGGTCATGGCCGAGCTCAAACGCGGCCCGCAGCCACCAGTGCGGATCCCGCAGGGCGGCACGGGCGATGAACACGCCGTCCGCCTGGCCGGTGGCCACCGCGTGCTCGGCCTGCCCGGCGGACGTCAGGAGTCCCACCGTGCCGGTCCTGACCCCGGTTTCGCGCCGGATCCGGGCGGAGAACCCGGTCTGGTAGCCGGGGCCCACGGGAATCTGCTGGTGCGCCACGGCCCCGCCGCTGGAAACGTCCACCAGGTCCACCCCGCGCTCGGCGGCGGCAGCGGCCATCCGGACCGAGGCGTCGGCCTCGATCCCGCCCGGCGCCCAGTCCGAGGCCGAGATCCGCAGCAGCAGGGGCATGGAGTCCGGGATGACCGCGCGGACCGCGTCCACCACGGCAAGCGTCAATCGGTTCCGGCCCGCCTCGTCCCCGCCCCAGCGGTCCGTGCGGTCGTTGACCAGCGGGCTCTGGAACTGGTGCAGCAGGTAGCCGTGCGCGCCATGGATTTCGATCGTGTCGAACCCTGCGTCGACGGCCCGCACGGCGGACGCGGCGAAATCGGCGATCACGCCGTCGATCTGCGCTTCCGTCATGGCCGACGGCGGCGCGTAGCCGTCGAATGCGCCGGTGCCAGGACCCACGGTGTCCCAGCCGCCCTCGGACGCCGGCACGCTGCCCAACTTGCCCGAGAACGGCCAGTAGGAGGACGCTTTTCGGCCTGCGTGCGCCAGCTGGGTGCCGATCTTGGTCTCCGCGGTGCCGTGGCGGTGCACGAAGGCGGTGATGCGTTCCCAGGCTGCGGCCTGGTCGTCGTTGTAGAGGCCGGCGTCGCGGGGGCTGATCCTGCCCGCGGCGTTCACGGCGTTGGCCTCGGTGAGGACCAGGGCCGCTCCCCCGGTGGCAAAGGAGCCCAGATGCATCAGGTGCCAGTCTGTGGGCACGCCCTCCCCCGTTTCCGGGTCGCAGCTGTACTGGCACATCGGGGACACCCAGCCACGGTGCTGCAGCCGCAGGGACCTCAGATCCAGCGGCGCGAAAAGTGCCGATCCCACTAGAACAGCACCCGGGCCAGCCCCTGGCGGGCCTTGGCGACGCGGTCGTCGCCGGTGCCGACGACGTCGAAGAGTTCAAGCAGCCTCACCCGGGCGGTCTCCCGTTCCGGGCCGAAGTTGCGGCCAATGAACGTCACGATCCGGCCAAGGCCGTCCTCGATGTGGCCGCCGGCGATATCCAGGTCCGCAACCCCGAGCTGGGC
>NZ_JBFTZL010000128.1:0-10763 GCF_056406825.1 Arthrobacter sp. P1_A5
GAATACCTTCTCGTCATTGGGAGGGGGATCGCCATCCAGCAGACCACGTCCGGCCTTGCTGTGAGGAGTCTCACGGGAACTTCGTGTCTTTGATTTCAGACTGTGCGGCGCCCCCTCTGCCGGGATTCCCCACCTATGGCAGCGCCCGACGGCGTGTGGTCCCGCGAAGGCGGCGCGTCCCGGCGTCGTGATTGGAAAGGTGGGGAAACTCCGCGCGGGGACCATGTGCGGAGCCGGGGCATGAGCGGCGCCCGCGCACGCCGCCGTCGAACTCAAACCCCAGACGAGTCGAAAACTCTTGACACCTTGTCAGGTTTTCTTTACTTTTGGGATGTCAGGTTTGTTTTACATTGCCTTGGTTGCGCTGGAGCGGCAGATGTCATTTGAAGAAAAGAGCGCCTGGATCATGGGGGTGCTCGCGGCCGCAACCTACGCCGTGTACCTCGCCGTCGTTTTTGGCCTGGCCGGCACCATGCCGCTCACGGAAGTGCCGTATGTGGCGCCGCTGCTGTGGACAGTCGGCGCCTCGATCGGCCTTTCGATCGTGCTTCACCTGGTGATCCGGGCCCTGTCCGCCAAGGACGCCGGCATGAAGGATCAGCGGGACAAGGAGATCTACCGCTTCGGCGAATACATCGGCCAGTCCTTCCTCGTCGTCGGGGCCGTGGCGGCGCTCCTCCTGGCCATGGCCGAGCTCGACCACTTCTGGATCGCCAACGTCATCTACCTGGCCTTCGTCCTGTCCGCGATCCTCGGATCCGTGGCCAAGGTGGTCGCCTATCGCAAAGGCTTCCAGCCGTGGTGAAGCCGACCCGGGTCACGAACTCCATCCGTCGCCTGCGTTTCGAAAACGGAGAGCTGACCCAGGCGGAGCTCGCCGACCGTATCGGCGTGACCCGCCAGACGGTCATCGCGATCGAACAGGGCCGGTACTCGCCGTCGCTTGAGCTGGCGTTCCACATTGCCCACGTCCTCAAAGTTCCCCTCGATGACGTCTTCCAATACCCCGACTTTGAAGGAGAAGCACCATGAAAGCGATCGTCCAGGATGTTTACGGTTCCGTTGAAGTGCTGGAACTGCGCGAGGTCGACGCCCCCGTGCCCGGCGACGACGATGTGCTGATCCGGGTCCGGGCAGCCGGTGTCGACCAAGGTGTCTGGCACCTCATGACGGGCCTTCCGTACCTGACCCGCGTGGTCGGCTACGGGCTCAGGAAACCGAAGACCCGCATCCGGGGCCGGGCCGTGGCCGGCCGGGTGGAGGCTGTCGGCCGGAATATTGTCGGCTTCCGGACCGGGGATGAGGTGTACGGCACCTGTGAGGGATCCTTCGCCGAATACGCGTGCGCAAAGGAAGGCCGGCTCGCGCTGAAGCCGAAAAACCACAGCTTCGAACAGGCCGCCGCAGTCCCGATCTCGGCCGTCACTGCCCTGCAGGCGCTCCGGAACGCCGGCAGGATCCAGGCCGGGCAGGAGGTCCTCGTCATCGGCGCGGCCGGCGGTGTCGGCGCGTACGCGGTGCAGCTCGCCAAGGCGTTCGGTGCGCAGGTGACGGGGGTGTGCAGCACCGCGAAAACCGATCTGGTCCGCTCGATCGGCGCGGACCACGTCATCGACTACACACATGACGATTTCGCAGACGGATCCCGGCAATTCGACCTCATTGTGGACACCGCCGGCAACCGCCCGCTCACCGTCCTGCGGCGGGCGCTCAAGCCGAAGGGCACGCTCGCGATCGTCGGCGGGGAAGGCGGAGGGCGGCTGACGGGCGGATTTCAACGCTCGCTCGGCGCCGGGCTGCTCTCCGTGTTTGTCGGCCAGCGGCTCAGGGGCGTCATGGCCGCAGAGCGGGCGGAGGACCTCCGGTTCCTGACCGGGCTCATCGAGGCGGGCGCGGTGACCCCGGTCATCGGCAAGAGCTACGCCCTGGCGGACGCGCCGGCGGCAATCCGGGACCTGCGTGATGGACACCTCCGCGGGCAGGCCGTCGTCACCATTTGAGCCGGAGCGGTCAGGCCTTAGCCGCCGCCTACGGTGTGCCGGCCGGGAAGCGGGCGACGTACTGCCGCTGCCACGGGGTTTCCACTGTCCGGCGCCGGTACTGGCGGCGGACGTAGGACACAGCCTGGCCGGGCGGGACTCCGTCCAGGATCGCGATGCAGGCCAGCGCAGTGCCGGTCCTGCCGATCCCGCGCCAGCAGGCCACTTCAACCCGTTCGGCCTCGGCCCGGCGCCAGGCCTCCCGGAACGCCTCCAGGGCGTCCGGCTGGTCGACAGGCAGCCGAAGGTCGGGCCAGGGCACCCATCGGGACTCCCACCCCACGGGTGGCGGCTGCTTGCCCAGCAAATACACGCCGAACTCGGGAAACGGCCCGGCCGGAAGGGGGTAGTGCAGGCCGCGGCCACGAACGAGCCGGCCGGACGGAAGAGCCATGATGCCGTCCGCGGAAGCTTCCCACGTGTGCTTCATGAACCGATCGTAGTCCGTCCTGCCGCCGGTTGTCCGTGACCAGGAAGGGGCGGATGTCAGCGGTATCCGGCGGCATCGGCGTCGAGTCCTGCTTCCTGGACCTCAACGAGGTACCTCCAACAGTCCGGCTGCGAGCCGTCGGTGTCGGTGAAGCCGTACTCGCGGGCCAGCGCGCCGGACGAATACGAGCCGCCCGTGCGGCCGAGCACGTTGGGGTCCGCCGCCAGGGCTGCGACCGCACGCCCGACGAACAGGGGGCTTTCCGAGATCGCGGCGAAGTGCGGTTGCGTCCCGGCGGCCTCCCGCCAGTTTGCCTCGGTGACGCCAAAGTGTTCGAGCATCATCTCCGAACGCATCCAGCCGGGCGTCAGCGCCACCGCCGCGCAGCCGGAGGATCTCAGCTCCTCCGCCTGGCTGAACGCCAGGCGGAGCACCGCGGTCTTGACGAGGTCGTAAAACACGGAGACCCGGTAGTGCTCGGCGTTGTACTCGCGCGTGCCGTCGGTCATCTCCACCACCAGGCCGCCGGGGCGGCGGGTGAGCAGCGGCAGCGCGAAGTGGCTCGTAATGAGGTGGGTGTCCAGGCCGAGGCGGAGCATCTGCAGCCCGGCATTCAGATCGTGGGCCCAGAGCGGAGTGTTCCATTCGATGAAGTCCTCGCCGCCCCAGATGTCGTTGACAAGGATGTCCAGCCGGCCCTGCTCGGCGTCGATCCGCTGCACGAGGGCTTCCACCTCGGCGGCCTGGCGGTGATCGACCTCGACGGCGATTCCAGTGCCGCCCGCGGCGTCGACGAGAGCGGACGTCTCCTCGATCGTCTCGGCCCGGTTGTAGTCGGAACGGTGGCCGGAGGTGGTGCGCCCGGTGCAGTACACCACCGCTCCGGCCTCGCCGAGTGCGACGGCGGTGCCGCGCCCCGCGCCCCGGGTGGCCCCGGCAACCAGGGCGACCCTGCCCGACAGCGCTGCATTCACGTCTGTGCCTTTCCCTCCGGGACCTTACGGGCTGGGCTCAGCCGGCGACGGGCTCGCTCCTATGGCGGGGTCCGATGGCGGGGCACGCACCGGAAAGCCGGCGCCCACGTTCATCGGAACACCGGGCGTCGGTCCGGGCTAGGGGCGGAAGGCCCGCCATCGGAACGTGGCACTTGTCCGGCATTCCAGACAGCCGTTCCTGTGGGAGGCTGTCGGTTGACCGCCGCCGGGCGCATGCTTAAGTACGGGATACCGGACACCGCCCGACCGTGAAGAGGATCAATGCCACCCACCAGCACCGCAGTGAGCTCCGCCGCCGCCACGTTGTCCGCAGCGCCTGACACGGCCGCCCCCAAGGCCGTCCACCGGGCCGCCGGAACCAAGGCGGCGTCGAAGGTGCCGGCCGCCGAGAACACGCTGCGCATCCTCAAGCTGCTGGCCTCCCGGCGCGGGCCGATGGCGGCGTCGAACATTGCCACCGCGCTGGGACTGCCGCGCTCCAGCGTCTACCACCTGCTCGGCGTGATGGAGGCGAACGGCTTCGTGCTGCACCTGCACGAGGAGCAGCGCTACGGCCTGGGCATCAGCGCATTCGAGCTCAGCTCGGCCTATTCCCGGCAGGAGCCGCTGTCCCGGCTGGGCCGGCCAATGCTCGCCTCGCTCGTGGACGTGATCGGCGAAAGCGCGCACCTGGCGGTGCTGCACGGCCGCGACGTGCTCTACATCGTGGAGGAGCGGGCCAAGAACCGGCCGTCCCTGGTGACCGACGTCGGCGTCCGGCTGCCCAGCCATCTCACGGCCAGCGGGCGGGCCATCCTCGCCGCGCTGCCGAAGTCGCAGGTGCGGGCGCTGTACCCGAACGCTGCCGCCTTCACGGCCCGCCACGAAACCGAATCGCCCATCATGAAGTACTCCGCGCTGTCTTCGCATCTGGACCAGGTCCGCCAGCGCGGCTACGCCACCGAACACGGCGAGGTCACGCCCGGATTCGGTTCGATCGCCGCCGCCGTGACCGACCACGTAGGGTGGCCCACCGCCGCCGTCGCCGTGACGTTCCTGGAGGACAAGCTGCCCGCGGATCAGTGGCCGGTCCTGGCCGCCCGGGTCCAGAAGGTCGCCAACGAGCTCTCGGTCCGGATCCACGGCCGCCCCGCCTGACCGGTTGCCCCATCCCACCCCACCCCACCCCCGGTTGCGCTGTCACTTAGGGCTCCCATTCGCTCTTTTTAGCAACCGGAAGTGACAGCGCAACGGGGGAGGGGAAGGGTCTGGAATCCCGGACAGCACCCCTCCGGCAGGCCTGTTTCCGCGGCCGCGAAGGGGCTTTAGTTGATACAGAACCTCATTCCTCCGGATACACCAGGACACCAGTCCGAACAGACATCATCCGGCCACATATCCAGCGACAAAGGAGACCCTCATGGCACCCGCCGATTTCACTACCGGTGCCCGCCCGGTCAAAGCAGCCCGCGGCACCGAGCTCACCGCCAAGAGCTGGCAGACGGAAGCCCCGCTGCGCATGCTCATGAACAACCTCGACCCCGAGGTCGCCGAGCGCCCCGATGACCTGGTGGTCTACGGCGGCACCGGCCGCGCCGTCCGGTCCTGGGCCGCGTTCGACGCCATCACCCGCACCCTGGAAACCATGGAAAAGGACGAGACCCTGCTGGTCCAGTCCGGCAAGCCGGTCGGCGTCTTCCGCACCAACGAATGGGCACCGCGCGTGCTGCTGGCCAACTCCAACCTCGTCGGCGACTGGGCGAACTGGCCCGAGTTCCGCCGGCTCGAGGCCGAGGGCCTGATGATGTACGGCCAGATGACCGCCGGGTCCTGGATCTATATCGGCACGCAGGGCATCCTGCAGGGCACCTTCGAGACCTTCGCCGCGATCGCCCGTAAGCTCACCGGAGATGAGAACGGCACGCTCGCCGGCACCCTGACCCTCACCGGCGGCTGCGGCGGCATGGGCGGCGCCCAGCCGCTCGCCGTCACCCTGAACGACGGCGCCTGCCTGATTGTCGACGTCGACGAGACCCGCCTGCGCCGCCGGGCCGGGAAGCGCTACCTCGACGAGGTCGAAACTGATCTCGACGCCGCGATCGCCAAGGTCCTGAAGGCCAAGGAAGAGCGCCGCGGCTGGTCCGTGGGCTACGTCGGCAACGCCGCCGAGGTCTTCCCCGAGATCCTGCGCCGCCACAACGCCGGCGAGCTCACCGTCGACATCGTCACTGACCAGACTTCCGCGCACGACCCCCTGAGCTACCTGCCCGAGGGCATCACGGTCGAGGAATGGCACAGCGAGGCCGCGGCCGATCCCGAAGGCTTCACCAAGAAGGCCCAGGCCTCGATGGCCAAGCACGTCCAGGCGATGGTCGAGTTCCAGGACGCCGGCGCCGAGGTCTTCGACTACGGCAACTCCATCCGTGACGAGGCCCGCAAGGGCGGCTACAACCGCGCCTTCGAATTCCCCGGCTTCGTCCCGGCCTACATCCGGCCGCTGTTCTGCGAGGGCCTCGGCCCGTTCCGCTGGGTGGCCCTCTCCGGTGACCCCGAGGACATCGCGGTCACAGACAAGGCCATCAAAGAGCTCTTCCCCGAGAACAAGCACCTGCACCGCTGGCTCGATGCCGCCGCCGAACGGGTCGAGTTCGAAGGCCTGCCGGCCCGCATCTGCTGGCTCGGCTATGGCGAACGCGCCAAGGCCGGCCTGCTGTTCAACCAGCTCGTCAAGGAGGGCAAGGTCAAGGCGCCCATCGTGATCGGCCGCGACCACCTCGACTCCGGCTCCGTCGCCTCCCCATACCGCGAGACCGAGGCCATGGCCGACGGCTCCGACGCGATCGCCGACTGGCCGCTGCTCAACGCCCTTCTCAACACGGCCTCCGGCGCCACCTGGGTTTCCATCCACCACGGCGGCGGGGTCGGCATCGGCCGCTCCATCCACGCCGGCCAGGTCTCCGTTGCCGACGGCACCGACCTCGCCGCGGAAAAGCTCGCGCGCCTCCTGACCAACGATCCCGGCATGGGCGTCATCCGCCACGCCGACGCCGGCTACGACCGCGCCGTCGAAGTCGCCAAGGAACGCGGCGTCCGCATCCCCATGAACGAAAAGAAGTAGGACTTCACAATGACTGTTACAACCCACGAACCGCTCACCGTCACCCTCGGCTCCAGCGGTGTCACCCCCGAGGACGTCGTCGCCGTCGCCCGCCACGACGTCCACGTCACCATCGCCCAGGACGCCCTGGACGCCGTCGCCAACGTCCGCGCCCACATCGACGACCTCGCCCACAGCGAGGTCCCGGCCTACGGGATCTCCACCGGCTTCGGGGCGCTGGCCAACCGGCACATCCCCAACGAGCTGCGCACCCAGCTGCAGAAATCCCTGATCCGCAGCCACGCCGCCGGCATGGGCCCGGCCGTGGAACGCGAAGTGGTCCGCGGCATCATGTTCCTGCGCGCCAAGACCCTGGCCTCCGGCCGCACCGGCGTCCGCCCGGTGGTGCTGCAGACCATGGTGGACGTGCTCAACGCCGGCATCACCCCGGTGGTCCGCGAATTCGGCTCCCTCGGCTGCTCGGGCGACCTCGCGCCGCTGTCCCACTGCGCCCTGGTCCTGATGGGCGAAGGCGAGGCGACCGGCCCCGACGGCACGCTGTACGGGAGCAAGGATGCCCGCCCGGTCGCCGAGCTCCTCGCCGCGCACGGCATCGAACCGGTCACGCTGGCCGAAAAGGAGGGCCTGGCCCTCGTCAACGGCACCGAGGGCATGCTCGGCATGCTGCTGATGGCCATCGCGGACATCCGCCAGCTGCTTACGACGGCGGACATCACCGCCGCCCTCAGCGTCGAGGCGCTGCTCGGCACCGACCAGGTGTTCCTGCCGGAGCTGCACGCGGCGCTGCGCCCGCACCCGGGCCAGGCCGCCGCCGCGGACAACATGCTCCGTGTGCTGTCCAACTCCCCGATCGTGGCCTCGCACCGGATCAACGACACGAAGGTCCAGGACGCCTACTCGCTGCGCTGCGCACCCCAGGTGGCCGGCGCCGTCCGCGACACCGTGGACCATGCCGCTCTGGTCGCCTCCCGCGAACTGGCCGCCGCGATCGACAACCCGGTGGTCCTGCCCGACGGCCGGGTCAGCTCCAACGGCAACTTCCACGGCGCCCCGGTGGCCTACGTGCTGGACTTCCTGGCGATCGCCGTCGCGGACCTGAGCTCCATCGCCGAGCGCCGGACCGACCGGATGCTGGACCCGGCCCGCTCGCACGGGCTGCCCGCCTTCCTGGCCTCGGACCCCGGCGTCGACTCCGGCCTCATGATCGCCCAGTACACGCAGGCCGGCCTGGTTTCGGACAACAAGCGGCTGGCCGTCCCGGCGTCGGTGGACTCGATCCCGAGCTCGGCGATGCAGGAGGACCACGTCTCCATGGGCTGGCACGCGGCCCGCAAGCTCCGCCGCGCGGTGGAGAACCTGCGCCGGGTCCTGGCGATCGAACTGGTGACGTCGGCCCGGGCGCTGGACATCCGCACCCAGCTCTCCGGCGGCGAACTCACGCCGGGACCTGCGGGCGCGGCCGTGATCGCCGCGCTGCGCGACGTCGTCGACGGTCCGGGCACCGACAGGTTCCTGTCACCGGAGCTCGAAGCGGCGGATGTCCTCGTGGCCTCGGGCAAGGTCCGGGCGGCGGCCGAATCCGCCGTCGGAAATCTCGCCTGAGAAGAAACAAAATGCAGGGCAGCTGAACAATTCCCGGCGCCCCCGAAATCTTTGGCGACACGGACGGCGGGGGCCCGGGAACTGTAGTACAAATGGAGAGTCCACACCAACGAAGTTGTGGCAAAGAACACATACAAAGGGGTAAAAGTTCTATGAAAGCACGCGGCACGGTACTGTCCAGGCGCCTTGCATCCGCAGCTACGGTTTCCGACTGGAGCGGCCTCCGGGTCGGCGAACGCGTCGAAATTGTCAAGCACGCACAGGTCATTGCGGCCGGTGAGGTCGAAGAGGTCTCGGTAAGCGGGAATGTGCTCTGGCTGGTCCCCGAGGGGCCGTCCGAAACGCAGCTTTTCCTGCAGTCCGACGGCGTGCAGGTCCGCCGCAGCTAGGCTGGCCGGGTTTTACGCGTTCACGCGTATCGTTGGGTGAGGGGCGCCGTTCCACAGGGACGGGGCCCCGACTCATCCCCCGGGCATCCGGGCCCGGGCAGGAGGACCACGCAGTGTTTGAGGCTCCCAGCATCGTTTTTGCCGCGGCAGGCATGGCCGTTTTCGCCGCCGCACTCCTGCCCAAGCTGCTGCGAAACGCGCCGCTGTCCATGCCGATGGTCTTCCTGGCCGCCGGCATACTCGCCTTCACATTCATCCCCGGCCTGCCGGCCCCAGATCCCCTGCAATATGGGGAGTTCACCACCCACGTGACGGAAGTCTGCGTCATCATTTCCCTGATGGGCGCGGGCCTCGCACTCGACCGTCCCGTGGGACGACGCGAATGGTCCACCACCTGGCGGATGCTGGGGATCGCCATGCCGGTCTGCATTGTTGCACTGACCCTGCTGGGGCTCTGGGCGCTGGGGCTGGGGCTCGGCGCGGCACTGCTGGTCGCAGCCGCGCTCGCCCCAACCGACCCGGTGCTGGCCTCTGAAGTGCAGGTGGGCGAGCCTGCCGACGACGAGCACGAAACCGAGCGTGGCGAAGACGAGATCCGTTTCGGCCTCACCTCCGAGGCAGGCCTGAATGACGGGCTGGCCTTTCCGTTTGTCTACCTGGCCATCGCCATCAGCCTGTCCGGGTCGGCGCCGTCCGAGTGGTTTTGGCCCTGGTTCCTCACCGATGTCCTGTGGCGGATCGGCATGGGGCTACTCGTCGGCTGGCTGGCCGGGAAAGCGTTGAGCCAGCTGTTCTTCTCCGCCCGCGACAGCATCCGGCTGTCCAACCACTCGGAGGGCTTCGTGGCGCTGGCGGCGACGTTCCTCGCTTACGGGGTGACGGAAATGCTGGAAGGCTACGGGTTCATCGCCGTCTTTGTATGCGCCGTGACCATTCGGGCCGCTGAACGCACGCATGGGTTTCACCGTGTCATGCACGCCTATGTGGAGCAGCTCGAACGTCTCATGACGGTGGTCATCCTGGTGCTGCTGGGCGGCGCGATTGCACGAGGCCTGCTGGCCGGCATTGGCTGGCCGGAGGTTCTGGTGGCGCTGGCGTTCCTGCTGCTCGTCCGTCCGCTGGCCGGCTGGACCGGCCTCGCCCGGGGTAAGACCGGCCCGCGGGAACGGATCGCCATCGCCTTTTTCGGCATCCGCGGCATCGGCTCGCTCTACTATCTCGCATACGCGCTCAGCAAGGGCGACTTTGGAGCCCAGGCCGAGGAATTGTGGGCGTTCATCGGCCTGGTGGTGGGGATGTCCATCGTGTTGCATGGGGCGACAACGGCTCCCGTCATGAACCGGCTGGACCGGCTACGCGAACGGAAGGCTGTGCAGCAACATGGCGACGAGGGCAAGGCGCCGAAAACGCCTATCTGAGGCGGCGGCTGACCGTTCCCGCCGCCCCGCCTATCCCAGCAGCGTATTGACCAGCCGGGCGGCCACTTTGGCGGTGCGGCCGTCGATGTCGAACTCCGGGTTCAGCTCGGCGATATCCAGATGCAGGAGCTTCCCGCTCGCGGCCACCTGGCGGCACACGGCGCTGATCACCGGCAGCGGCACACCAAAGGCCGCGGGAGCGCTCACCCCGGGGGCCGCGGAGGCCGGCAGCACGTCCAGGTCGATGGTCAGGTACACCGCGTCCACCTGTGCCAGGAAGGCTGCCACAAACGCGTGCGCGGCGTCCGCCGAGCAGTCCTCGTCCAGCAGGTAGTCCACGCCGAGCTCGTCTGCCGTCCGGAACAGCGTACGGGTGTTGTTCGGCTCGGAAATCCCGACGACGGCGTAGCGCAGTTCGCGGCCGGCGGCTGCTTCGGCGCGGGCCATCTGGAGGAACGGCGTGCCGGAGCTGGGCACCGGCTCATCGCGGAGGTCGAAGTGGGCATCGAGGTTCAGCACGCCGACGCTCAGGCCCTCGCGCACGGCCGCCGACCCGGCCACGCCGAGATAGCTGGCAAAGGCGGTCTCGTGCCCGCCGCCGAGCACCACGGGAAGCCCGCCGGCGTCGAGCAGACTGGTGATCGCGAGCCCGGCGCGTGCCTGTCCTGTCTCGAGCGCGTCCCCGGCCACGGTGACGTCGCCGGCGTCGTGTACGGCGCGCGTCAGGTGGAACGCGAGCGGGCCGAGCGCGGCCCGGATGGCGGCGGGGGCGGCCGCGGCGCCGGGCCGGCCC
>NZ_JBFTZL010000129.1:0-10656 GCF_056406825.1 Arthrobacter sp. P1_A5
CCCCGGCGATGACACCGGCTTCCAGCGCCCCGACGAGGACGCCGGCCGCGCGCCGCGTGCGGGCGGCGCCGTCGGGCAGCTGATGGACGCGGCTGAAGATCAGGGCAATTTCCAGGGGCAGCCAGACCACGTAGAAACCCTGGAACGACCACGCGGCCAGGAAGGTCCAGAAGTCCGGGGCGAGCGCGACGACCCAGGAGGCCATGGCGGTGACCAGCGTGGAAACCAGCAGGATCCTCTTGTGCCCGTACATGTCCCCCAGCTTGGCCAGCACCGGCACGGCGAGGGCGCTGACCATGAGCTGCGCGGCCTCGAACCAGTTGACGTCGGCGTCGTGGATTCCCAGGTGCCGGGCGATATCGGTGAGGATGGGCGTGTAATAGCCCTGCAGGATTCCACTGGTGAGCTCCACCAGACACAGAAAAGCTACAACACGGCGCATGGCGGCCTTCCGGGAGGGCGGGCACCTCGCGGCCAGCCGACTGATTGCATCCTAGGCCCGCGCCGTCGCCGAAGGCGGGAACGCGGCCGGCAACGCGGCCGGGAAGACGGGGCGGGAAACCCCGGCGGAACGGCGCGGGAATATTCGTCCGCGACGGGCGTTATACCGGTCGATAGATGCAAATGCATCTAAATCGGCTATAGTAGAACCAGATCCCGGATCCACCCCGGCCACGGAAAGGCACACCATGCAGATCGGCGTATTCAGCGTCAGCGACATCACTACCGACCCCACCACGGGCCGCACCCCGACTGAGCACGAGCGCATCAAGGCGTCCGTGGCGATCGCCAAGAAGGTCGAAGAGATCGGCATGGATGTCTACGCCCTCGGCGAGCACCATAACCGGCCGTTCTTCTCGTCCTCCCCCACCACCACGCTGGCGTACATCGCGGCCCAGACCGAGCGCATCATCCTGTCCACGGCCACGACCCTGATCACCACGAACGACCCCGTGAAGATCGCAGAGGACTTCGCGATGCTCCAGCACCTCGCGGACGGACGCGTGGACCTGGTCCTGGGCCGCGGCAACACCGCCCCCGTCTACCCCTGGTTCGGCAAGAACATCCAGGACGGGATCGAACTCGCGATCGAGAACTACTCCCTGCTGCGSCGCCTCTGGGACGAGGACACCGTCAACTGGTCCGGCAAGCACCGCACCCCGTTGCAGAACTTCACCTCCACCCCCCGCCCGCTCGACGGCGTCGCCCCCTTCGTGTGGCACGGCTCGATCCGCACGCCGCAGATCGCCGAAGTGGCGGCGTACTACGGTGACGGTTTCTTCGCCAACAACATCTTCTGGCCCAAGGAGCACTACCAGCAGCTGATCGGCCTCTACCGCGAACGCTATGAGCACTACGGCCACGGCAAGGCGGACCAGGCGATTGTGGGCCTCGGCGGCCAGTTCTTCATGCGGAAGAACTCCCAGGACGCCGTCAAGGAGTTCCGTCCCTACTTCGACAACGCCCCGGTCTACGGCCACGGCCCCTCGCTGGAGGACTTCACGTCCCAGACCCCGTTGACCGTCGGCAGCCCGCAGGAAGTGATCGAAAAGACCCTGTCGTTCAGGGAGTACTTCGGCGACTACCAGCGCCAGCTCTTCCTGATCGACCACGCCGGCCTGCCGCTGAAGACCGTCCTGGAACAGCTGGACCTGTTCGGGGAGGAAGTGCTGCCGGTGCTGCGCAAGGAATATGCCGCGCTCAAGCCGGCGCACGTTCCCGAACCGCCGACGCACGCCGGCCGTGTTGCCGCCGCGCTGGCAGCGGGCACCGTCGACGCCGCCGCGGAGACCACCATTCAGGGCTCATGATGCCCGCCAAGACTACCGAATCGCCGGTACGCCTGGCCGCGGAAACCTGGGAATCCCTGTTCCGGGCCCAGGTGGCGGTGATGCGCAAGCTGCAGGCGGCGCCGGCATTCAAAGCCCTGGCGCTCAATGAGTACGACGTCCTGTTTACGCTCTCCCGCTGCCCCTCCGGGTGGCTGCGCCTGAACGAGCTCAACGACAACGTGCTGCTGAGCCAGTCCAGCCTGAGCCGGCTGGTGGAGCGGCTCGAAAAGCGTGGGCTCGTTGAACGGACTCCAGCCCCGGAGGACGGCCGCGGGATCCTCATCCGGCTCACCGATGCCGGACGGGACCTGCAGAAGCAGATCGGCCGGGAACACGTGCGCGACATCGCCGCGCTCGTGGGCCCGGCCCTCTCCGCCGCCGAACAGCAGGAGCTGCTGCGGCTGACCGAGAAGCTCCGCGCCGCGGTCTCCGTGCGCTAAGGCCGTGCCCTTGACAGCCCGGCCGTGCGCTGCCTAGTGGATCGCGACGAGCTGCGCCGGGTCTTCCTGTGGCAGGTTATCGACGACGGCGGTGACGCTGAGTTCCTTCAGGGACAGGCTGCCGCCCACGGTGGACAGGAAGGCGGTGTCCGAGGAATCGCGTCCTGCCGTGATCCGCAGCATGCTCTCCCGTGGCGCCAGCCCCGTGGGGTCGATGACGTGCCAGGTGCCGTTGATGTGCGCCTCGGCCACGGCGTGGAAGTCCATCGGGGTCAGTCCCGGGGCGTAGACGGCGGCCAGCCGGGCCGGGACGTTCTTGGAACGCAGCAGGGCAATGGCGAGGTGGGCAAAGTCCCGGCAGACGCCGCGGCGGTGCAGCAGTGTTTCGACCGCGCCGTCGGTCCCCCGCGAGGATCCGCTGACGTAGCGCAGCTCGTTGAAAACCCAGTCCCGGACCGCGTGGAGCAGCTCCTCGCCCTGGAGCCCGCCGAATTCGGCGTAGGCGGTGGGCAACAGCCGGTCCGATTCCGCGTAGCGGCTGGGCCGGACATAGCGGATCAGTTCCATGAGCCCGGGTTCCTCGGGCAGCGCGAAGCCGGTGACGGTGGCCGAATACTCAACCAGGACGTCGGTGGGTTCGGCGAATTCCATGTAGTGGAAGCGGCCGCCGTGATGGTCCGAGAGCTCGGTCAGCGGCACGTCCCCGCCTCCCGCGGTCACCCTGAGCGATTCGTCAATCGAGTCGTAGCCGGCGTTCCGGGCCACGGCCACGGCGAGAGCCACCTTGGTTTCGGCAACGGTCTTGAAGGCCAGGCGGGCGGCTACGGCGCGTTCCATGTATCTCTGTCTCCGGGATGTGGGATTGAGGTGGGTGCAGGGGAAGCCGCCGTCAACGGCCCGGGGATGTGCGGGGCGGGCGGGACTAGTTTTTGATCTTCAGAGACATTAGCATCCGCTGGACGTTCGCGAATTCGGACCCCTCGTTGACGTACTTGGCCGCCTGGTCGAGAGTGTCGAACGCCTTGGCGGGGGCAACCTTTTGGTCCGGCGCCAACGCCTTGAGCACTGTCAGGTCCCCGAACGAATAGTCCCCCTTGCCGGCCGGGCCACGGACCACGTTCTGCAACGCGCAGCTCTTGCCGCCCGCGCCGCCCACCACGTTGGTGATGCCGTAGGAGCCGAAGTACTTGTAGCCCTGGACCACCCGGAACACCACGTGCGGGTCAATGGTGCCCCCGCCGCCGGCGTGCGGCAGGTCAACCGGCACGCTGCTGACCACGACGTAGTTGCGGGCGGCGTCGTCCGGGCAGGCCGCGGCAGGCTGCGGGGGCAGGCCGGTCTGCAAGGTGGCCAGGTAGGCGCCGCCGGCGTCCTTGACGGTGATCTTCAGCGCCCCGGGCAGAGCACCGGCATCGGGAGCTACGGACTGGACAATCCAGTCCTGCGGCACCTCAAAACTGACGGACTTTGCCGGGTCGGTAAAGACCTTCCAAGCCGCTGCGCTCGAGCCCGGGGTGGGGGAAGCGCTGGCCGAGGCGGCGGCATCAGTGGTGGCAGACGGCGTCGCACTCTCACTCGCACCGGGACCCGCACTGTCGGCCGGGCTGCTGCCCGCGGTCCAGACCGGCGTCCCCTTGCCGTCGCTGCTGCAGCCCGAAAGGGCTGCCACCGCGACTGCGAGCGCCGCGCCGGTGCGCAGCACAGCGCCCCGGATTCCTGCGGTGCCTGTTGAAGAAGGGGCCGTCCCAGTCATGGTGCCAGCGTAGCCGGGGCGCCGCATGACTCAGAGCTCCCGMATCAGTGTTTCGTAGAACCGGACCCCCTGCTCCAGCGTCTCCAGCCCGATCTTTTCGTCAACGGTGTGGATCGAGCCGCGGGCCCGGACGTCCATGAAGAAGGGCGCGAAGCGGTACACGGCACCGCAGATCCCGGTGAAACGGCGCGAGTCGGTGCCGCCCATCATGATGTAGGGGGTGATGATCGCCTCGGGGAAGACCTGCCCGATGCAGTCCGCCAGCAGGTCCCACTGGGCCCCCGAGGACGGCGACACCGGAGACGGGTCGTTGCCCTCCACGACGCGCAGTCCGACTTTCGGGTCGCGGATGATTTTCCGCAGCAGTGCCATGGTGCCCTCGACCGTCTCCCCCACCGCCACCCTGATGTTGGCGTTGGCCTTCGCCGTGGCGGCGAGGACGTTGGCCCCGGAGCTGCCTTCGAGCGTGGTGATGGCGACGGTGGTCCGGGTCATGGCGTTGGTCTCGCTGCCGAGCCGGCCGAAGAGCCAGGTGATGGGCGCCCGGAGCAGTGCCACGTTCGCGAACACGGCCCGCAGCGGTGGCGGGGTGTGCGGGCCGAAGCGGCGCAGCATCTCGGCGGTCACCTCCGGCAGCGACTGCGGGAACGGGCTGCGCTCGATCCGGGTGATGGCGCGGGCCAGCCGCGCTGTCGCCCCCATCCGCGGMGGCGTGGAGGCGTGTCCGCCCGGGTCCCGGGTCAGCAGCTCCACGTCCAGGATTCCCTTTTCGGCCACGCCGACGACGGCGGCCGGCCGGCTCACCCCCGGGAAGGCGCCGCCCGCGACGGCACCGCCCTCGTCCAGGACGAGCCAGGGCACCACGCCGCGGCCGGCCAGCAGGTCGGCGGCGGCCGCCGCGCTGTTGCCGGCTGTCTCCTCGTTGTTGCCGAACGAGAAGTAGAGGTCGTGCGCGGGCGAATACCCCGCCAGCAGCAGGCTCTCGGCCGCTTCCAGGATGGCCACGAGCTGGCCTTTGTCATCGAGCGTCCCGCGGCCCCAGAGGAACGTGCCGTCGTTGTGGCCGGAGAACGGCGGGTGTGTCCACTCCCCCGGGTCGTCTGCCGGGACGACGTCGTAGTGCGCCATCAGCACCGATGCCCGGTGCGCGGCCGCCGGGTCCTCCGCTGGTGCGGCGCCGGGCCAGCGGTACAGGAGGGCGTGGCCGTTGACCCGCTCCAGTTCCAGGGCAGCATGGACCGCCGGATACAACCGGGGCAGCGCCGCGATGAAGGCCTCGAACTCGGCTGTTTCCACCCCGGCCCCGGCCCCGGCCGCGGAGGACCCCTCGGCCCGGCTGGACACGGTCCGGTACGTCACGAGCTCCGCCAGCGACGCCGCCGCGCGCCCGGCGCCCGGCGGGTGCCCGGGGCCGCCCGGTGTTCCGCCGGGGCTCTTGAGGGTATTGCCGGCGGCCGCGTTCTGCAGGGGGTTGCGCATGCGCGAAAGTCTACGGCCGGAGGGTCCGCCGGAACGGGCTATTCCGCGCGCGGGTCCGGCCCCGGAATCCCGGGCACAATTCGGCGCACAAATTTCGGCCTCGGGAAAGCGGATACGCTGGGGGCATGGCCGAACAGAGCATTGACGGAACGCACTTTGGGGATCTGGGCGACGTGGCAGGCATGTCGGCCCTCGATATCGCGGACTGGCGGCTGCGGACCTTTGCCCTTTACGCCACCACGCGGAAGATTGCCGCGGACAGCCCGGCCGAGGCGCATTCCTACTGGCGCCAGGAGCGGGACCGCATGTTCGGCACCCACCCGGCGTCCGCGCTGACGGCCGAGGCCAAGGCCACCTTCGGCGGCCTGAAGACGGCGGACTACGATCCGATCTACCGTTTCCACGTCCCGCTGACCCCCGAGGGCGCCGGGCGGGAGATGAACGTAGAGACCGGGACCGACGGCCTGGTCCGGTTTGTGCGGCTGGGCACCTTCGACCTGCCCGAGATGGGACAGCTCGCGGTCTGGAAGCTCAGGGGTTACGGCGGCGGTATCTTCGTGCCGTTCCGTGACGCCACCGCCGGCCAGCCCGGTGGCAGTTATGGCGCCGGACGCTACCTCCTGGACACCATTAAGGGAGCTTTCCACGGCGTGCGGGGCTCCGGGCCCCAGGCCGAATTCATCCTGGACTTCAATTTCGCCTACAACCCCTCGTGCGCCTACAACGAGGCCTGGGCATGTCCGCTGGCCGGCCCGGCAAACCGGCTGGCCGTGGACATCCCCGTGGGCGAGCTGTACTGAGCGGATGGAGTCCCAGCTCGAACAGCTTGACCCTGCCCCCGCCGTCGTCCTCGGGCCGAAGACCCGCCGGTACCGTGGAGTCCTGCGTTACCCCGTGGTCCGGCAGCTCATCCGGTTCACCGGCGTCGGCATTGTCTGCACCCTGACCTCCCTGGCCCTGTACGCCCTCTCCCGGCCCTGGCTTGGGGCACAGCCGGCCAACGCGGCGGCCCTGATCCTGACGTCGTTCATGAATACCGCCCTCAACCGGCGCCTGACGTTCAAGATCACCGAAAGCCGCCGGATGAAGCGCGACCACCTCAACGGCCTGATCGTAATCCTCGTCGCGCTGCTGATCACCGGCGGCAGCCTCGCCGTCCTGCACTGGGTCAACCCGGACGCCACCGTGGCGGAGGAGCTGTGGACCACCACCCTCTCCGGTTTCGCCGCCACCGCCGTGCGGTTCACGATGCTGCGGCACTGGATCTTCCGCCGCGCCCGCCACCGCTGACGTCGCCCACGGCCCCCACCCCGGGTTGAGCTAGCAGTTCAAGCCGCTATGGAGGCGGCCCGATAGGGACATGTAGTGACGGCTCAACCGGTGGAGGGGGTGCCGAGGGAGCGGACGCCGGCGACGGCGGTGCGGACCGCGGCCGCCGCCTCCTGCAACTGCGCTGCCGTCACGGTCGAGTCGAAGCTGAACCGCACCGCCGTCTGGGCGATCTCGGGCTCGATGCCCAGGGCCAGCAGCACGGGTGAGGGCGCATCCGAGCCGGCGGCACACGCGGAACCGCTGGAGCAGATGATGCCCTGGCGTTCGAGCTCCAGCAGCACGGACTCGCCGCTGGTGCCCGGGAAGCAGAAGGATGCCACCGAGGGCAGCCGCTCGGTGGGGTGGCCGGTGAGCAGTGCGCCGGGAACACCGGCCAGCACGGCGTCAAAGAACCCGTCGCGGAGGGCAGCGACGTGCCCGGCCGGTTCCCGCGGCAGCGCCAGGGCCGTCGCCAGCGCCACGGCGCCGGCGACGTTTTCCGTGCCCGACCGGCGGCCGCGCTCCTGCCCGCCACCGTGGACCAGCGGTTCAAGCCGGACCCGGCCGCGCACAAACAGCGCGCCGCTGCCTTTGGGCGCGCCCAGCTTGTGGCCGGAAATGCTCAGCGCGTCCACGCCCAGTGCGCCGGTGTCCAGCGGCAGCCAGCCGGCGGCCTGGACGGCGTCGGTGTGGAACGGGACTCCGTGGGCACGGGCCAGCGCCGCGAGCCGGGCGATGGGCTGGACCGTACCGACCTCGTTGTTGGCGTACATGATGCTGACCAGGGCCGTGCCGGGCTGCAGCACGGCGGCGAGGGCCTCTTCGCTTACCTGCCCGAAGCGGTCCACGGGGATCACGTCGACGGCGAAGCCGTGGACCCGTTCGAGGTACCGGGCGGATTCTTCCACCGCGGGATGCTCGACGGCGCTGATTGCCACCCGGTCCAGGCGCGGATCGGCGGCGCGCCGGGCCAGGGCGATGCCCTTGACGGCGAGGTTGTCCGCTTCCGTGCCGCCGGAGGTGAAGACGACTTCCCCGGGGCGGCAGCCGAGGGCCTTGGCGGTTGCGGCGCGGGCCCCCGCGAGCGCCGCGGCAGCCGCCTCTCCCAGKGAGTGATGGCTTGCCGGGTTGCCAAATTCGCCCGTGAGGTAGGGCCACATGGCCTCCAGCACCTCGCGGCGGACCGGGGTGGTGGCCGCGGCGTCGAGGAAGATCATGGTGCGCCTCAGCCGGCCGCCGGACCGGCGCCGGAGTCGACGGCCGGCTCGACGTCAAGCTCAATGTCCAGGCCGAGGTCCAGGGCCGTGACACTGTGCGTCAGGGCGCCGATCGAGATGACGTCAACCCCGGTGGCCGCGATGTCCGCCACGGTGGAGAGGTTGACGTTGCCGCTGGCCTCGACGCGGGCCCGGCCGCCCACCAGTCCGACGCCGGCCGCGAGCTCGGCCAGGGAGAAGTTGTCCAGCATGATGGTGTCCACCCCGGCGGCAAGGACGGGCTTGATCTGCTCCATGGTGTCCACCTCCACTTCGAAGTGTGTTGTGTGGCCGAGCTGCGCCTTGGCGCCAAGGAGCACTGCGGTCAGCTTCGCCGGGTCGCCGCCGGTGAGGACGGCCAGGTGGTTGTCCTTGGCCAGGACGGCGTCGGAGAGGCTGAAGCGGTGGTTGGCGCCGCCGCCGCAGCGGACGGCGTAGCGTTCGAGCACCCGCAGCCCCGGCGTCGTCTTGCGGGTATCGGTGATCCGGGCCCGGGTGCCGGCCACGAGCGCCACGAACTCGGCCGTTTTGGTGGCGATGGCGCTCATCCGCTGGACCAGGTTCAGTGCGACGCGTTCGGCCAGCAGCACGGCGCGGGCGTTCCCGGTCACGCGGGCCAGGGCGGTTCCGGCAGCGAAGGCCTCGCCGTCGTTGACCAGCAGTTCGACGACGGCGCCCGGGTCGGTCAGCCGCATCGCCGCGGCGAAGACCTCCCCGCCGCTCAGCACGCCGGGAACCCGGGCGTTGAGAACCGCCGTCGCCCGCGCCTGCGCGGGGATGAGCACCTGCGAGGTGATGTCCCCGGACGGGGCGTCCTCCTGCAGCGCCGTGCGGAGGACGGCGAGAACGGCGGCCTCGGGCAGGCTCCCGGCGAGGGCCGCGGCGCGGGAGGGCAGGGTTTCCGGGGCAGCGGTGGCGTGGGCAGTGGTGGTCACGAGGAAATCCTTTGCATGGAATGGGTGAGGGCTGAGGCGTCGTCCGTGTCCGCCCGGTAGTGGGCTCCGACGGACTGCGTGCGGTTCAGGGCAGCCGCCACAAGGAGGCGGGCCGCGAGGAGCAAGTTCCGGTCCTCATGGGCATCCTGGCAGAGCCAGTCACTGTGGCCGGCATCGGGAGCGGTCTCAGAATGGACAACGGCGTCCCAGGCCGCAAGCACGGTCTCCGCCTCCCGCAGTTGCTCCCCGCTGCGCATTACCCCGGCGTCCGCCGTCATCAACCGCCGAAGAGCGTCGCGCGAGAAAACCCCGTACGCGGATACCGACTTCACAAAATCTTCGGACACGCTCGCTAAAGTGTCCTCCCCTGACGTGAAGTCGTGCGACGGCGCTGCGGAAGCGTGCGTCAAGGGGAGGCCGCCCGCGGCCGTGGGCCCACACGATCCGGGTTCCCTGGCCGAGCTTGCGAGGCTAGGGGGACCGTGGGGAGCACGCGGAGCAGTGGTGTCGTGCGACGGGTCGGCGCGCAGGAAGTCCTCGACGGCGCGGCGGCCAAACACCAGGCCCTCCAGCAGCGAGTTGCTCGCCATCCGGTTGGCCCCCTGCGCCCCGGTGCGGGCGACCTCGCCGGCGGCGTACAGGCCGGGAACGGACGTGCGGCCCCGCAGGTCGGTGCACACGCCGCCCATCCAGTAGTGCGCGGCCGGGGAGACGGGGACCGTTTCTGTGGTCCAGTCGTAGCCGGCGGCGAGGGTGGCCGCCGTGATGGTCGGGAACCGCCGGGCCAGGAAGCCCGCGCCCCGCGCTGCCTCGATGCCGCGGGCGTCCAGGTAGACCGGGCTGTCCGGCGCGGCCCCKGTGGCGGCCAGGTGCAGGGCGATGCTGCGGGAGACGACGTCGCGGGGGGCCAGTTCGGCGTCGGGGTGGTAGTCGGGCATGAAGCGGTATCCCGCGGAGTCCAGCAGCACCGCGCCCTCGCCGCGGACCGCTTCGGAGATGAGCAGGGCCGGCGGCCCGCCTGGAATCTCCTCGGCGGCAAGGGTGGTGGGGTGGAACTGGAAGAACTCGAGGTCCCGCACCGAGGCGCCGGCACGCCRGGCCAGGGCCAGGCCGTCGGCGGTGGCGACGCCGGGGTTGCTGGTGCGGGCAAAGAGCCGGCCCGCCCCGCCGGTAGTGAGCAGGACGGCGTCGGCCGCCAGTTCCTGGGGCCGTCCGCCGGCCAGGTAGGCCACTCCGGTGACCCGGGCCGGCGTCGGGGGCATGCTGCCGCGCTGTGACAGTTCGTCCGGCAGCGCTTCGGCCACGTCGTCCGGTCCGGTCAGGAGTCCGGTGACGAACGCGCTGGTCTCCACCCGGAGCCGGCCGTGGCCGGCGCKGTCCAGGACGGCGCGTTCGAGGACGGCGGCGACGAGCCCGCGGGCGATGCAGGCGCCCGTCGCGTCCCCGCCGGCGTGCAGGATGCGGGGCKCCGAGTGTGCCGCTTCAAGGCCCAGGGCCGGTCCGCCGTCGGGAGCTGTGTCGAAATGCACGCCGTAGCGGCCCAGTCCGGCGATGTCCCGGACGGCCTCTGTACACAGGACCCGGACTGCCTCGGGGTCGTTGAGCCCGGCCCCGGCGGCGAGCGTGTCCGCGATGTGCGCTGCCACGGAG
>NZ_JBFTZL010000130.1:0-10628 GCF_056406825.1 Arthrobacter sp. P1_A5
GTGCTTCCGGTCAGTTTAAGGCCGGGGTGCGGCTCACGCCGGTTCCGGCGCGGGTCAGGACGGTGCAGGCGTCGGTTCAGGCGTGTGCCAGGACCGGTTGTGCCGGCTGTGCGGGCTGTTCGGCGGCATCCTGTACGCCGGAGTGGCCGGCCAGCATCGTCTCTTCGTCGAACGGCTCGGCACCGGCCAGGACACGGTCCACGCGTCCGCCGTCGATCTCCTTGACCCAGGTGCCGATCAGCACCGTGGCGACGGCGTTGCCGGTGAAGTTGGTCAGGGCGCGCGCCTCGGACATGAACCGGTCGATGCCGACGATCATGCCCACGCCGCCCAGCAGCTGGGGTGCGTGCGCCTGGAGTCCGGCGGCCAGCGTGGCCAGGCCGGCGCCGGTGACGCCGGCGGCACCCTTGGAGGCGATGATCATGAAGACCAGCAGGGAAACCTGGGCGCCAAGGTCCAGCGGCGTGCCCATGGCGTTGGCGACGAAGAGTGCTGCCATGGTCAGGTAGATGGCGGTCCCGTCGAGGTTGAAGGAGTAGCCGGTGGGGACCGTGACGCCGACGACAGGCTTGGACACGCCGAGGTGTTCCATCTTCGCGATCAGGCGGGGCAGCGCGGCTTCGGAGGAGGAGGTCGAGAAGATCAGCAGGTATTCGCGGCCGAGGTACTTCATGAGCTTGAAGATGCTGACGCCCGCGACCGCCTTGAGCAAACCGCCGAGGACCACGACGATGAACAGGGCGCAGGTGATGTAGAAGGCGCCCATCAGGGTCGCCATGCTGATGATGGCCTGGAAGCCGGTGGCGCCGACCACCGCGGCGATCGCGCCGAAGGCTCCGACCGGGGCCAGCCACATGATCATGATGAGGATGCGGAACACGAGGGCCTGGCCGTAACCGACGGCCTTGAGGATCGGGGCTCCCTGGGGGCCCATCTTCTGCAGCGCGAAGCCGACCAGGATAGCGGCGAGGAGAGTCGGCAACACGGGAATGTCGCCCGGGATGATGCCCAGCAGGAAGTCAACGGTGCTGTCGACCGCCGCCTTCTTGTTCGGATCATAGGGGGCGAGTTTGAGGCCCTCGCCCGGGTGGATCAGGTTGCCGACCACGAGGCCGATCGCCAGGGCGAAGGTCGACATGACCACAAAGTAGGCGAGCGCCAGGCCGCCGACCTTGCCGACCGTCGCGGCCTTGGCGATGGAGCCGATGCCGAGCACGATCGTGCAGAAGATCACGGGCGCAATCATCATCTTGATGAGTTTGATGAAGCCGTCGCCGAGCGGCTTGAGGGATTTGCCGACCTCGGGGAACAGCAGGCCAATAACGGCACCTGCGATCACGGCGACGATGACTGCGATGTAGAGGTAGTGGGACTTGTCCAGTCCCTTGCGCTTCTTGGCCGGAGCGGCGGCCGGTGCTGCTGACTCTCCTCGTTGAGAGGCCATGGTGTTCTCCTTGGATAGGCTGGACTTGGTGCGGTCCTGGCTGTGGTCCGCTCTTGTCCTTCTTGCGTGTAACCCCATCATTGATGAGAAGGTGACGCGCATCACCCTTGCGTTCATATTGGTCATGGAAGGTGTTGATGATCCGGCGCTGGAGCATCGCCCGCAGGCTGTTTGCGGCCAACCTGCTGTTCGTGGTGGCCCTGACGGCCATCGTTGGTACGGCCGTGTTCGTGGACGCGCGCGATCACGCCTACGACGAGGCCGGACGCCGGATGGCCGGCATCGCCACCGCCGTCGCCGACGCCCCCTTCGTCCTGGCGGCGGCGGACACAGCCGATCCCACGGCCCTGCTGCAGCCGTATGCCCTGAAGACCATGAACGACGCCGACGCGGATTTCATCACGATCATGGCCCCGGACCGCACACGCTGGACCCACCCGCGCGATGAGGAACTGGGCAAACCGTATATCGGCTCCATCGACGCAGCCCTCCATGGCCAGGTGTTCACGGAAGTCGTGGCCGGCACCCTCGGCCCGTCGGTGCGCACCATCGCCCCGGTCAAGGACGCCCACGGCAAGGTCCGGGCGCTCGTGGCCGCGGGCGTGACGGTCCGGACGGTGGACGTCGCACTCTCCGGCAGGCTGCCGGCGCTGCTGGCCATCAGCCTGGCGCTGCTGGCCGGCGGGTCGGCGGCGGCCTGGCTCCTGGGACGGTACCTGCGCCGGGTGACCCGCGGCTGGGGCCCGGAAGAGCTGGGCCAGCTCTTCGCGTACTACGAATCGGTGTTGCATTCGGTGCGTGAGGGCGTGATCCTCATCGACCCCAGGGGCAAAGTGGTGATGTACAACGACCAGGCCGCCGAACTGCTCGGGCTGAGGAAACAGTCCGCCGACGGCGGTCCCACCTCCGGCGCTGACGGCGGCGTTGCGGGGGGCGGGCGCCAGGCTGCGCCCTCCCTCGCGGAGTTGCCGCTGGCCCCCAGCCTCAAGGAACTCTTCGAATCGGGGCGGACCGCCCTGGATGAGATCCACCTGACCGGCTCGCGGATCCTGGTGGTCAACCAGGGCCCCGCGGTGGGACCCGAATCTGCCGGCGCCCGCCCGCACGGAGCGAAGTCCGGCGCTGGCACTCCTGTATACGGAACGGTCGCCACCATCCGGGACCGTACCGAGATCGAATCCCTGGGCAGTGAACTCGAGACCATGCGCACGCTCTCGGACGCGCTCCGCGCCCAGACCCATGAGCACGCCAACCGGCTCCACACCATCGTCTCGCTCATGGAACTGGGCCGGGGCCCCGAGGCGCTGGACTTTGCCACCAAGGACCTGGAACTGAGCCAGCGGCTCACGGATGACATTGTGAGCTCCATCGAGGAACCCGTGCTCGGCGCCCTGATCATGGGCAAGGCAGCCGAAGCACACGAACGCGGCGTCGAACTGACCCTCAATACCAGCGGTTCGACGGCCGTGACCGGACTGGCCGTGCAGGACCTCGTGGCCATCCTGGGGAACCTGCTGGACAATGCCATCGACGCCGCGGCCGAGGCGCCGGCACCCAGGCTCGTGGAGCTGACCGTCGAGACCACCGGCTCCGCCCTGGAGATTACCGTGGAGGACAGCGGCCCCGGGATCGATCCCGCGGCCGTGGAGGACGTCTTCCGGCACGGTTTCAGCACCAAGGCCCCGGGACCGTTCGGACGCGGCCTTGGGCTGGCCCTGGTGCGCCAGGCGGTCCAGCGGCTGGGCGGTACCATGACAATCACCAGCCCGGCCGGGGCGCTGTTCCGCGTCACTCTGCCCGTCACAACACCGCCGGCCACTACGCTGCCGGTCACTACCGAGGGACAACCATGAGCGAGATCCGGGTGCTCGTCGTCGAGGACGAGCCCATCGCTGCCGCAGCGCACGCCGCCTACATAGAAAGGCTGGACGGTTTCACCCTGGCGGGCTCCGCGCCCGACGGCCAGTCCGCCCTGCGCCTGCTCACCGAATTCTCCGCGGCAGGCAATCCGGTGGAGCTGGTCCTGCTGGACATGAACCTCCCGGACCTGCACGGGCTGGACATCGCACGCCGGATGCGGGCGGCCGGACTGTTCGCGGACATCATCGCCATCACCGCGGTGCGGGAACTGAACATTGTCCGCAGCGCGGTGGCCACCGGCGTGGTCCAGTACCTGATCAAGCCGTTCACCTACGCGACCTTTGCGGACAAGCTCGCCAGCTACCGGCTGTTCCGCGAGCAGCTGGCCGCACCCCTGGCCGGGGAAGCCGGAGCCCGGGCGTCCCAAAGCGATGTGGACCAGGCCTTCGCCAGCCTCCGCGCCCCGTCCGAGCTGTCGCTGCCGAAGGGCCTGGCCGTATCCACGCTGGAATCCGTCCAGGACTACATCAAGCAGCAGGCCGAGGCGGTGTCGGCCAGCGAGGTCATGGAGGCGCTCGGGATGTCCCGGGTCACCGCCCGGCGCTACCTCGAACACCTCGCCGACGCCGGAACGGTCACCCGCGCCGCCCGCTACGGCGCCCCCGGCCGGCCGGAGAACGAATACCGCTGGAACCGGCCGCGGACGTGAGCCTGCCGCTCCCCCGTTCCCGTCACCGGGAGGGCACTTGCCGGTAGTCCCGGGAAACACTGCCGCGAAATGCCGTCCCGGCGGTTTCCATGCGGCGGGATGATCTCGAATGCTTGCTGCCATGCGGCCGCTGTTGACGTGTCAGGGCAGCGGGGCGGCGCGCGTTGCGAATAGGCGATGATCCGGGTGATCATCATTCGCCGCCCCACTGCGGTCTGGTGCCGGCGGACTCTGTGTGTCCGGGCCTTCTTCGTGGTTGCTTGCCGCGACCGAAGACTTCATTCCATGCGGCGGGGTCCGTCCTGGCTATCGGGAGCCGCGTCGCCGGTGGCCGTGCGGTTACATGATGCCGGTGGGAACCAGCAGGACCCAGGCGAGGGCCGGGGCTACGAGCACCACTCCCCCGGCATATGCCATCAGCTGCCGGTAGACTCGCTGCCTGTCGTTGGCGCGGGCGTTGGCGACCACCAGCGCACCGTCGGTGGAGAAGGGCGAGACATCCACCACCGTGGCAGCTATAGCCAGCGCCGCGACCGTTCCTGAGGCGCTCAGCGAGCTGGTAGCCAGGAGCGGACCGGCCAGGGGAATGAACGCGGTCAGCAACGCCGTGGATGAGGCGAAGGCTGAGCCGACCCCAATGACGTAGCAGAGGACCAGGGCCACCAGCAGCGGTGCGCCCAGTGCCAGAGCCTGCTCAGCGAGGGTGTCGATGACGCCAACGTGCTGGAGCAGGGAGACATAGGTGATCATGCCGGCTACCAGCAGGACGGTGGACCAGGAGACGCCGCCGATGAACGTCTGGTGTTCTTTGATGTTGACCAGCGCCAGCAGGAGTCCGGCAGAGAGCGCGACAAAGCCGATCGGCAAGTGGAAGCCCAGGGTGCACACGAGCATCACCGCGATCAGTGCCAGCGTGAGGATCTGCTGCCCGTGAGGGCGGCTGGTGCGGGCGGTGTCGACGTCGGCATGCTGGCCGCCTTCGCCGTCCCGCAGCCTGCCCAGGAGGGCGAACAGGACGATGGTGAGCACGGAGAGAATGAGATTGATGGCGAAGCTGGCGATGAAGAGTGCGCCCTGGGAAATGGGAAATCCGTTCTTCAGGGCGATGTCGTGCACCAGCACCCCGGCGACGGACAGCGGGGAAAAGCCGCCGGCGTGGGCTCCGTTGATGATGAATGCGCCCATCAGCACGGGATGGATCCGGGACTCGTAGGCGAAGCCGATGGCCGCCGGTGCCAGCAGCGCGACGGCGGCCGGCGAGAAGGTGCCCAGTGACGTGAGCGCAGCAGCGATCAGGAAGAACACCCAGGGCAGCAGCATCGTCTTGCCCCTGACGAGGCGTACGCAGGTCTGGACGATGATGTCGATGGTGCCGTTCCGCTGGGCCATGCTGAAGAAGTACGTGACTCCGATGATCGTCACGACGATGCTGGCGGGGAACTCTTCGAGGATCTGCTTGTCCGTCATTCCGAGCATGAAATAGCCGACGCCAAAGGAGGCCACCAGCCCCATCACGCCGATGTTCAGCGGCCATTTCGTGGCGACGATGAACATTATGACGAGGATGACGAGCGGGATGATTTGGACAGCGGTCATGGAGTGCTCCGGTTGCGGGGTGGCCGAAGGGTTGAAGATATCACCCCCCAGCACGAGCGCAATCAACGCCAGGAACGCGAACCCGGCGGCCGCCGCCAGTAGGATTCGGCGGCGGCGGGTTGGACGCGGGGCATCGTTGTCCCGGGTCTCGTCCGCAGCGACAGCGGTGCGGTGCTCAGTCTTGGTCATGATCGTCTCCTCAGCGGGTGGCTCCCGCGAGGGAGGCAGCGACGGCGCTGCCGGGGACCTCGGGGAGATGGATGATGGTTGTGGCGATGGTGCGGGCCGTGCGGTCGACGCCTACGAGGAGCGTCCCGTCGTGCTCCTCGCTCCAGGTCTCGATGACCCCGGCGGGGGTGCGGAGCCTGAGCGTGCTCCCCAGGGAGTCACCCGTGATGGTGTGCAGCACGGTGCCGGGGGTGCGGGCGGCCAGGGTCAGGGCGATGCTGCCGGTGATGGCCAGGGCCGGGTGGGGCTTGCCCATGGAGAGCATCATGACGTTGGCGTCGCAGCCGGGGTCGGCCTGGGCGGGCGCGGCTACGATGGCGAGCTTGGGGATGGCCCGGGCCGCTTCGGCTGTTGTGCGGACCAGCCCCATCCGCACCGCCGCCTGCCGCCGGATCTGCTCCAGGGTATCCAGCTGCAGCTCCACTCCGGCGCGCCAGCTGTCGTACCTGGCCAGGTCCAGGCCCAGTTCTTCGGCGTTGACGATCACCACGGGCGCTCCGGCGTCGACCATCGACACAGTCCAGCGGGTTCCGCCGGCGGTGAGGGTGTCAGTGGCCGCTCCGGTGGGCAGCAGCGCACCGGTGGTCCTGCCGGCAGGGTCCTGGAAGCCGAGCCCCACAGCGTAGCCGGGGAAGGGTACGCCTGGCATCCGGGCGTCCGGAACGGAGGCCAGGGCTCCGGCAGGGGTGGCCACGCGCTGGACGATGATTTGGTTGGTGTTGGTGTTGCGGGTGACGATCCGGGTAACGTCTCCGTTGGGGAGCACCCAGCCCTTTTCGATGGCGTACAGACCCACCACCGCCGAGCCGTTCCCGCAGTTGCTGCCCCAGTCCACCGCGGCCTCTTCGACGCCCACTTGGGCAAAAGTGTACTCAACGTCGATGTCCCCACTGACGGGCCGGTGCAGGATCACGGCCTTGCTGGTGGTCGAGGTGGCGCCGCCGACGCCGTCGATCTGGCGCGGGTCCGGGCTGCCGAACAGCCGCGGCAGCAGCACATCGAGGCTGGTGCCGCCCGCCTGAAGATGTTCCGCTTCGAACACCCAGCACTTGCTGGTGCCTCCGCGCATCCATTGGGCTTCGATCTTCATGGTTTTTCCCGCTTCTCCTCGTGCCTCAGACTTGAATGAGGACCTGAAAAGAGATTGAGCCAGATCACAACTTTAGACAATGTTGGATTTTTTCAGGGGGATGTAGGATTGCTTAACTCATAGAGCGCTGGAGGATTATTCCCCAGCTGCAAAGCGTCCGTTGCCAGGAAAAGTGCTCGAAGTCCTCAAGGGAGGCCCGGTCCCGGCAGGGAATGAACCAAAGGCGAAGAAGGGTGAAGCGTTGCTAAAGGACGAAGGCCAGGATTTGTTCGATATAAGGCGGCTGGCGCTTTTGCTGGAGGTGGTGGAGCAGGGCTCGATCACCGCGGCGGCCGAGTTGATGATGTACACGCCCTCGGCCGTCTCCCAGCAGCTGCGCAAGCTCGAGCAGGAGGTGGGGCAGCCTCTGCTCACCCGTCGCTCCCGCGGGGTGGTGCCCACCGAGGCCGGCCAGGTTCTGGCCGGCCACGCCCGCAAGATCGTCTGGCAGATGCAGGCAGCCCGGTCCGACCTGGGCCAGATTGCGGGCCTAAGACGCGGTTCCCTGACCGTGGGTACGTTCCCAACCCTGGCCGGATCCTTCCTGCCCATCGTCATCCGGACCTTCAAAAAGCGCTACCCGGCCATCAGCCTCTCGTTGCGCAGCGCCCGCTTCGATGAACTCGTCGCAGATCTGCAGTCCGGCGTCACGGGTCTGTGCCTGCTCTGGGATTACCCCTGGAACCCGTTCCGGGACGATTCCATCCGCGTAACCGAGGTCTTCCGGGAGAGCACCGTCATCCTGGTGGCCCGCAGCCACCCGCTCGCCGAGCGTGAGCAGGTAAGCATGGACGACCTGCGCAACGAGTCCTGGATCGTGCGCGCCGAGGCCCACCCCGTCGTGGAGGTGCTGCAGCGCTCCGCTCACGACGCCGGATTCGAACCGGAGATTGCCTTCCTGGCCAACGACTACCAGGAGGCCCAGGCMATGGTCAGCGTGGGAATGGGCGTGGCCATGGTGCCCAAGACCGCCGTAGCACTTCAGCATCCCGACGTGAAGGTGCTGAGCCTGGGTTCCGCTGCCCCGCTGCGGAGGATACTGCTGGCGCAGCGGGAGGACAAGGTCTATGCCCCGGCCGAGGTGGCCTTCCACTCCACCCTGTTGGAAATCGCCCGCGAACGGGCCGGCGACTATCACTAGACCACGAGGCTGCTCCGGTCACGCAGGGCCGGGGCGCAGGGTGTCGATCAGCGCGTCGATCACGCCGGCGTCCTCGATCGTGGAGGGCACCACGTAGGTCTCGCCGTCGGCGATCTGGCGCATGGTCTTGCGCAGGATCTTTCCCGAACGGGTCTTCGGCAGAGCGTCCACCACGGTGACGTGCTTGAAGTCCGCCACGGCCCCGATGTCGCGCCGGACCAGGGCGATCAGGTCCTTGACGAGGACGTCCTCGGGCACGTCAACCCCGGACTTGAGGACCACATAGCCGCTGGGCCGCTGGCCCTTGAGCGGGTCGGCGAGGCCGATCACGGCGCATTCGGCAACTGCCGGGTGCTGGCCGATCACCTGTTCCATGGCGCCGGTGGAGAGCCGGTGTCCGGCGACGTTGATGATGTCATCTGTGCGGCCCATGACGAAGACGTAGCCGTCCTCGTCCCGGTAGCCGGAGTCACCGGTGGCGTAGTAGCCCTCAAACGCCTGGAGGTAGGAGGAAATGTAGCGGTCGTCGTTGCGCCAGAGCGTGGTCAGGGTGCCAGGCGGCAGCGGCAGGCCCAGGACGATGTTGCCTTCCATGCCGGCCTCGACGTCCCCGCCGGCGCCGTCGACGACGTTGAGCCGGAAGCCGGGCATCGGGACGCTCGGCGACCCGGCCTTGATCGGCAGTCCGCCGAGGCCGCGGGGGTTGGCGCAGATGGCCCAGCCGGTCTCCGTCTGCCACCAGTGGTCGACCACCGGAACACCGAGCACCCGGGAGGCCCAGTGGAAGGTATCGGTGTCCAGCCGCTCGCCGGCCGCGAACAGGGTCCGCAGGCTGGCAATGTCGTATTTGTCCAGGAACCGGCCCTCAGGGTCGGCCTTGCGGATGGCCCGCAGCGCGGTGGGCGCGGTGAACAGCACGTTGACCTTGTGGTCCTGGATGACCCGCCAGAACGCGCCGGCGTCGGGCGTCCCCACCGGCTTCCCTTCGTACAGCACCGTGGTGGCGCCGGCCAGCAGCGGACCGTAGACGATGTAGGAGTGGCCCACCACCCAGCCGACGTCCGAGGCGGTCCACATGACGTCGCCGGGACCGACGTCGTAGAGGTTTTCCATGGTCCATTTCAGGGCCACGGCGTGGCCGCCGTTGTCCCGCACCACGCCCTTGGGCGAGCCGGTGGTGCCCGAGGTGTAGAGGATGTACAGCGGGTCCGTGGCCTTGACGTCCACCGGCGCGGCCGCCTCGGCGGAGGCCATCTCGGTGTCCCAGTCGAGCCATTCGGGGTGCTCGGCCGCCATGGAGGCCACCGTCGAGGCGAAGCCGTCCCTGGCCTTGACCAGCACCGGGGTTCCGGCGGCGCCGGCGATACTGAGGGCCTCGGCGACGGCGGGCAGGTACTCAATCCGGCGCGACGGCTCGATGCCGCCGGACGCCGCCACCACCGCCGCGGGGGCTGCGTCGCGGATGCGGGCGGCAAGTTCCTTGGGAGCAAACCCGCCGAAGACGACCGAGTGCAYGGCGCCGAGCCGTGCGGTGGCCAGCATCGCGATCACGGCCTCGGGGATCATCGGCATGTAAATCACCACGCGGTCGCCCTTGCCGACGCCGCTGCGGCGCAGGACACCGGCGAACCGGGCCACGAGGTCCGTCAGTTCCGCATAGGTATAGCTCTGCCGGATGCCCAACATCGCTGAGTCGTAGACCAGGGCATCCTGCTCACCCCTGCCCTGGGCGACGTGCCGGTCGAGGGCGTTGTACGACGTGTTCAGGACCCCGTCCGGAAACCAGTCGTAGAGCGGCGCCCGGCCCGCGTCAAGGGCCTGCTGCGGTGGCGTCTGCCAGGAGATCCCTTCCGCGGCCTCCAGCCAGAACTCTGCGGGATGTTCCAGGCTCCGTTCGTAGGCGGCCCGGTAGCTCTTGGTGACCATGACGTACATCCTGTCCACGACGTTGTGATGCAGCCATGGTAAACCGGGGCGGACCGGCGATACAAGGGTCATGTATACACAACTCGGCTATTTGTTCACCACAGGCGGCAATTGCTGGGCAAAGGGCCGTGGCGTGTATACACTGATGATGTTCCATCCCGACACAGCCACCACCGAAGGAGGCAGGATGCGCGCCAGCGACAAGGCCTACGCGGCCCTGCGCGACGACATCATCGAATGGCGCCTCCTGCCCGGAACCGTGCTCGCGGAGGTGGAACAGTCGGCGCGCCTCGGCATCTCCCGCACCCCGCTGCGGGAGGCCCTCAGCCGGCTCACGGCCGAAGGGCTGACGACGACGGCGGGCGGCCGCGGCGTCGTCGTCACCGACATTTCCCTGGACGACATCGACGAACTGTTCGAACTGCGCGAAACCCTCGAGGGCAGGGCCGCCGCCCTCGCCGCCGAGCGCGGCGACCCCGCAACCTTCGATGCGTTGCGGCGCGAACTGCTCCAGGCCCCGGAACTGATCGGCGGCCAGGATCCGGCCCTGCACGACTACTACGGGCTGGTCGGGCGGCTGGACGCGGCCATCGAC
>NZ_JBFTZL010000131.1:0-10596 GCF_056406825.1 Arthrobacter sp. P1_A5
GTGTGAGCAGCGATGCACTGGTTGCGGACCAGGCTGACCAACCCGGTGAAGAGGTTTCCGTCACGGCGGCGGGCGCCATCCCGTGGCGCCTCAATTCGGTAAACAAGGACCAGCTCGAGGTCCTGCTGATCCACCGTCCGCGGTATGACGACTGGTCCTGGCCGAAGGGCAAAATCGACGCCGGCGAGACCATCCCGGAGTGCGCCGTGCGCGAGGTGGAGGAGGAGATCGGGCTCACCGCCCCCCTGGGGATCCCGCTCCCGCCCATCCACTACCATGTGGCGGCCGGGCTGAAGGTGGTCCACTACTGGGCGGTCGACGTCGACGGCGCCGCCTTGATCCCGGACGGCACGGAAGTCGACAGCGTCATGTGGTGCCCGCCCGAGAAGGCCGCCCGCCTCCTGAGCAACCCGAGCGACATCGAGCCGCTGCAGCACCTGGTGAACGCCCACGACCGCGGGGAGCTGGCGACCTGGCCGCTGCTGATCGTGCGCCACGCGAAGGCCAAGCCCCGCTCGTCCTGGTCCAAGGCCGAGGGCGACCGTCCGCTGGCCGCCACCGGCATGCGGCAGGCGCAGTCGGTGGGGCGGCTCCTGCAGGCGTGGAAGCCCGCGCGGATCGTTTCAAGCCCGTGGCTGCGGTGCGTGGCCACCATCGCACCCTACGCCAAGGCGGCCGACGCCAAGGTCAAGCTCAACGAGGCCCTCACCGAGCACCGGCACAGCCGCAGCCCGCACAAGACGGCAGCCGTCGTCGAGGGATTGTTCGACAAGCAGCGGGCCGTGGCGCTGTGTACGCACCGTCCGGCCCTGCCCACGGTCCTGAAGCAACTCGCGAAGCACATGAACTCCCGGCTGCGGGACCTGCTGCCGTCCTCGGACCCGTTCCTGGCGCCGGGCGAGATCGTGGTATGCCACGTCGCCCGCGGCAGCAAGAAAAAAGTGGTCGCGGTGGAGCGGTTCAAGCCGTTCGACGACTGAGGTCCTTGACCCCGGGGGGCCCTAAGCCTAGTTTGTATCAATAGCTTGATACATTACTGCTGAATCTTGGGGGATTCCGTGCCGGTCCTGTTGAACGTGCCGCCGATGCTGTTGCTCGGCCCGGCGATCGCCGCCCTGCTGGTGTATGCCGTTCTGCGGTGGGTGATCTGGGCTCCCGGGACCGGAACGTCGCCGCAGACAGTGTCGGAGCACGGGCTGTGGGTAGGTGTGATCGGCTGGCTCGCGAGCTCACTCCAGGGCGCCATGACCCTGGGCATCATCCCGGCCAATCCGTCAGCGTCCGCCGTGGTGGGCGCCGACTMGATCATCCCGGCGCTGGCATGGCCCGTCCTGGGCTGCCTGGGCGTGCATGCCCTGGGACAGGTCAGCTACCCGGGTCCGCGGCGAATGCGGCGGCAGGCCGTGCTGTCCGTGCGGCGCATCAAAGACTTCCTGCCCCGCAGGCTGGCATTGACCACGGCTGCGATCTTCGTCTCGGCTGCCGCGGCCATCGCCCGGACTGCCACGCTGCCCGGGTTCGCGGCCGTGGCTCCCACTACGGTCAGCGACGGCGCGTACGGCTACTACAACAGCGGCGGCGACGGCCGTATCCCCGGACCGGAGGTGGCCGCCTGGCTCGGCGGCGCCCTGCTGGTGCTGGCCGTCGGCACGTGGCTGGTTTTGTGGCTGATCGGCCGCCGCCGACAGCTGGAGTCCCTTGACGCGGCGGACAACGCTGTACTGCGGACCATCGCGATGAACCGGCTGCTGCGCACAGTGTCCACAGTGGCTGCCGGCTTGGCAGTCATCGCGGGGAACTTCGCGGCCCGTCCCGATCCGGCCCAGCAAACGGGATCGTGGACGAACTTCGCCGGCCTCGCGGCGACCGTGGTTCTGCTCGTGATGTGGTGGTGGCGGCCGCCTCGGCTTGCTTCCGCCGGGCTGGGCGTCCGGAACCGGCCGGAATCAGGGATCGCCACCGGCCGCCAGCACCCGGCCGCCAGGCTGGTCTCCTCACTTGGAGCGCTCCTGGGCCTCGCGGCCGCCGTGCCGCTGGTCGCCGGAGCCTTCCTCGCCCCCGTGATCATGGCGGCCGCCGGCTACGGACTTGCGGGACTCGTGGCCCTGATGGGCATCTGCGTCCTACTGGTCATCGCCGGAGGCGAGCTGGTCCTGCAGCGCAACTACGGATCGCCCGAGGCGCCGCGCACCTGGCCCCGGCAGCCGGTCAACGCCGCCCTGCTGACCACGGCGGTCCTGGCGCTGCTGGTCTTCCTGGCAGCCCTCGCCGTCACCACCGCGGGGCGGGCCCTGCTGGCCGAAGATTCCGGCTGGGTTCCGGTTGCGCTGCTCACGGCCGGGACCTGCGTTGCCGCCCTGCCGGCGTTCCTCCGGGCCCGGTCCCGCCAGGGCATCCGCGACGCCCCGCGCGGTCTGGACGCCGCGCTGCGCGCCATCACTGTCCACCGCATCGTGCGGACCCTCGCCGCAACCCTCACGGCCCAGGCCGGTGTCCTGCTGCTKACCCAGACCAACGCCTGGGCGGCGGTGTTCGGGTCGGACGCGTTCGGCGACGCCGTCGATCCGGCCGCCGGATCGTGGTGGCCCGCGACCCTGGCCGGCGCTGTCCTGGCCGCCAGTGCCGTGCTCATCGCCRTCGTCCCCGTGGGCGGCCTGGCCCGGAAGACCCCGGCTCCCCTGCCGCGGAAGGAAGTCGCCGCATGACGGCGGGCATCGCCATCAACCTGCGTTCGCCGGTTCCCCCCTTCGAGCAGATCCGGACGCAGATCGCCTCCCTCATCAGCCTCGGGACGCTTGCAGCGGGAACCCGGCTGCCAACCGTCCGCAGCCTCGCGTCGGACTTGGGCCTCGCTGCCGGGACAGTCGCGCGGGCCTACAAGGAACTCGAACTGGCCGGACTGGTCGAAACCCGGCGGCGCAACGGCACGGTGGTCGCCGGCAGCCAGCCGATCCTGCCCCCGCCCGCACTTCCCCCGGGCACGGTCCCGGTGGAGGTGATCGCCGCCGTCGACCGCTGCATTACGGAAGGCCGCACAGCCGGGCTCGACGACGCGGCACTGCTGGCGATCCTGCGGGCGAGGCAGGGCGGGTCACACAAATAAGGAGAGCCGGCGAGTTCTCAGTAGACTGGAACGGTGAGCATCCCTACGCCCTATGAAGACCTCCTGCGCGACGTCCTCGAGCACGGCACGCACAAATCGGACCGCACCGGCACCGGCACCCTGAGTGTTTTTGGCCGCCAGCTCCGCTTCGACCTGAGCAAGAGCTTCCCGCTGATCACCACCAAGCGGGTGCATTTCAAGTCCGTGGCGGTGGAGCTGCTCTGGTTCCTCCGCGGCGACACGAACGTCAAATGGATGCAGGACCAGGGCGTCACCATCTGGGACGAATGGGCCGACGCCGACGGCGAACTCGGTCCCGTTTACGGGGTCCAGTGGCGTTCCTGGCCCACGCCCGACGGCGGCCACATCGACCAGATCGCCGAACTCATCAAGAACCTGAAGTCCAACCCGGATTCGCGCCGGCACATCGTCTCGGCCTGGAACGTCTCCGAACTCAAGGACATGGCCCTGCCCCCATGCCACGCGTTCTTCCAGTTCTACGTGGCGGACGGCAAGCTTTCGTGCCAGCTGTACCAGCGGTCGGCGGACACCTTCCTGGGCGTGCCCTTCAACATCGCGTCCTACGCCTTGCTGACACGCATGATCGCGCAGCAGACCGGCCTGGAACCGGGCGAATTCGTCTGGACCGGCGGGGATGTCCACATCTACGACAACCACATGGACCAGGTCCTCAAGCAGCTCGCCCGCGAGCCCTACGACTACCCCCAGCTGAACATCACCCGCAAGCCGGACTCCATCTTCGACTACACCCTCGAGGACTTCGAGGTGGTCGGCTACCAGCACCACCCGACGATTAAGGCCCCGATAGCCGTATGAGCAACGACAACACCGCGGGCGTGCAGCCCGGCGATTTCACGGAGCAACTCCGAGCGTCCACCACTGGCCTCGGGCTCGTCTGGGCCCAGACCAGCACCGGGGTGATCGGCAAGGCCGGCGACATGCCGTGGCACCTGCCCGAAGACATGTCGCACTTCAGCCGCCTCACCACCGGCCACCCGGTCATCATGGGACGCAAGACCTGGGAATCATTCCCGGACAAGTACCGCCCCCTGCCCGACCGGACGAACATCGTCATCACCCGCCAGGCCGCCTGGCGGGACACCCCCGGCGCGGAAGGCGCCGTCGCGGTGGCGTCGCTCGATGACGCCTTGCTTGAATCCCAGTTCGTGGCCGGCCATGAGACCGTGTGGATCATCGGCGGCGGCGAAATCTTTGCCCAGTCTCTGGACCTTGCCGACGTCGCCGTCGTCACCACCATCGACACCAGCGCCGAAGGGGACACCTTCGCTCCGGAACTCGGCTACGACTGGACCGTCTCGGCCAGCCTCCCGGCCAACGGCTGGCTGACCTCCGCCAACGGCACCCGCTACCGGATCACGCTGTGGCGCCGGACGGAGGCCAAGTAATGCTGAGGAAGCCAGAAACACTCTTTGTCCTGGGGTACATGCTCCTGCCCCTGCTCGCACTGCTCTCCGCGGTCGTGGGGCTGACCATGATCCTGGGCGGCAACAAGATCCTCGGGGCGATCGTGCTGGTGGTGGTGACCCAGGTCTTCACGTTCGGGGCGGTTTTCGCGCTGCGCCGGCGCAAGGCGGCACTGCTGGAAGAGCCCCGCGGCGACTATAACGCGTGACGTAACCGACTGCGCCGGGCGGGCCGCGAAGTCTAAACTGGGCCCATGACTACAGCAGCTACCCCGTCCGTCGGCCTGGTTGGTTGGCGTGGCATGGTCGGTTCCGTCCTCATGCAGCGCATGCAGGATGAGGGCGACTTCGCCAACATCAACCCGGTCTTCTTCTCCACCTCGAACGCGGGCGGTGACGCCCCGGCCCTGGCCGGCGCCGCTGCGGGCGCCGCCGGCAAGCTTGAGGACGCGTTCGACCTCGAGACGCTGGCGAAGCTGCCCATTATTGTCACCGCCCAGGGCGGGGACTACACCAAGCAGGTCCACGGCGAGCTCCGCAGCCGAGGCTGGGACGGCCTCTGGATCGATGCCGCCTCCACGCTGCGCATGAATGAGGATTCCATCATCGTGCTGGACCCCATCAACCGGGACGTCATCGACGCCGGCCTCTCCGGCGGGGTGAAGGACTTCGTCGGCGGCAACTGCACCGTGTCCTGCATGCTGATGGGCCTGGGCGGGCTCTTCAAGAACRACCTGGTCGARTGGGGCACGTCCATGACGTACCAGGCSGCSTCCGGCGGCGGGGCACGCCACATGCGTGAACTGCTGAACCAGTTCGGCAGCCTCAACGCCGAGGTCAGCTCCGAACTGGACGACCCGGCGTCGGCGATCCTCGAAATCGACCGSAAGGTCCTGGCACACCAGCGCGCCGGMRTCGACGCCACRCAGTTCGGYGTYCCGCTGGCCGGTTCCCTGATCCCCTGGATCGACGCGGACCTCGGCAACGGCCAGTCCAAGGAGGAGTGGAAGGCCGGAGTGGAGACGAACAAGATCCTTGGCACCTCCGCCGCGAACCGCGTCGTCATGGACGGCCTGTGCATCCGGATCGGTGCGATGCGCTCCCACTCCCAGGCCCTGACACTGAAGCTGCGCGAGGACCTCCCGGTCGCCGAGATCGAGAAGCTCGTGGACGCGGACAACCAGTGGGCCCGCGTGGTGCCAAACACCAAGGAAGCCTCGATGGCCGAGCTCACGCCCGTGGCGGCCTCCGGCACCCTGGACATTCCGGTGGGCCGGATCCGCAAGCTTGAGATGGGTCCGCAGTACATCAGCGCGTTCACGGTGGGCGACCAGCTGCTGTGGGGCGCCGCGGAGCCGCTGCGGCGCATGCTCCGCATCGCCACCGGAAACCTCTAGGAGCCCGTCCGGGACACGCATACAGGCGGACGTTCAGACACCCCTTCAGGCGGAAGTTCAGGCACCTGTTCCGGCACCTGTTCAGGCGCCAAGGAATCTGCGGTATTTCGCGGCCTGCAGCCCAAAAGACTTTTGGGCGGCGGGCCGCAGCCCGTTAACAGGGTCGAAGGGTTCGGGCACGACGCCGGCTCCCCTGCGGCCCGGCGGCCCGGCCCAGGTGCCGATCACGCCGCCGCCGGCCACAATGGTCTTCTTGAACACGCCGTTGCCGCCGGGGACGATCTTGTCGGCATGCTCCGGCGGCAGCACGAGGGACCGGTCCGCGTAGCCGAGCAGGAATTCATCGAACCCCGGCAGCGCCAGCACCGTGCGCTGACCGGGGACGCCGTCGTCGAGCAGCGCGGCTGTCTCTGCAGAGAGCCAGTAGCTGGTCCCCTCAAACTCCAGCTCCGCCAGCTGGTCCGACACCCGGGCCAGGGCCGCCCGGGTTTCCGTCAGCGGAATGCCGGCCCACCAGGCAAAATCACGTTCCGTGGCGGGGCCGTGACTGCGAAAGTAGCGCAGCAGCCACTCGGCGATGCCGTCGGAACGGTCCAGGGTCCGCGACTCGGTGATCCAGTCGCCAAAGGCCACGACCAGCTGCTGGTTGCCGGCCAGCGGCCCCTGCACCAGCAACCCCCGCTGGCACAGGATCCCGAGCAGATGAATGCCGCGCTGGCCCGCCGTGGACTGACCCGCCCGTTCGAAGGCCTGGAACAGCTCCGCCCGGCTGGCAGCTCCTCCAGAGACCAGCTGCAGGGCAGTTGCCGCGGCGGCGTCGATGTCCCCTGCCGTGATCTCGAGCTCCCAGTGGCGCCGGGCCAGGCCCTGGATAAGCCGGTCGGAGGTGATGGCCAGCATCCATTTCAAGTCCTCGGGTGCCAGCACGTGCAAAGTACCGCGCATTGGCCAGGAACGGACGATCTCCGCCCGGTCCAGCGCCCCGCGGACGTCTTCGGCGCGGGAACCCGGCACGCGCTGGCCGACGGCCCAGAGCACGGCCTGCAGGTCCTGGGCCTGCATCGCCGTCATGCCGCGGACGGCGTCGGGGACGGACTGAAACCCCGGTCCCAGCAGTCCCTGGGCGGCCAGCCGCAGCCTGCCGATGATTCCGGGGCCAAGCCGGCGGATGCCCGTCACTGCTGCCATGGAACCATGGTAAGCCGCCTGTGTTGCCTGTCGGGTTGTTGCCCGGCTGTTCCCAGCCGCCATCCAGCAGGCTTCCCTACCCTTGAATCATGACTATGAGTGAGGTGTGGCCGCTGCTGCGGCCCCTGTGCCGGAAGCTGGCCCTGCTGGGCTGGGCGTCCAGCGCCGCCGGCATGGCTGCCGGGCTCGCCGTCGCCATCGCCAGCGGTACCCGGCTCTCGCCCATGATGAGCACCCTGCAGCTGGTGGCCGCCTTGTCCATGGCGGTGTCCGTGGCCAGCTTCGTCACGGCCGCGGCGTTGCAGCCGCGGGCACGGTCACGGTCTCAGTCACGGTCTCAGTCACAGCCTCAGTCACGGTCTCAGGCACGGGTGCAGGCGGCTGTGAAGCACGGCAGCATTGCCCCGCAGGGCCGGGAGCTCCAGCTCGACTATGGCGGCGAATTTCCGGCCACCGTGCAGGCCTTCCTGCTCGGCTCCCTGGCGTTCCTCGCCGGCGCCGTGGCGTTTGCGTGCGCCGGACTGGTGCTGCAAAGCGGGCCCAGCGTCCAGTCCGTGGCGTTCTGCCAGGTCTTCCTGCTCGGGGCCGCGGCCTCGGGTTTCACCTTCATGCTTTTCAGCAAGGTGGCACCCCGCCACACGGAACCGTAGCCGGGGCGCGGGACGCCCTGCCGGCGCTGCCCGGCCTTGCCCGGGCGGCGGCCCTTTTCCCGGGGCCGGACCTTCCCTAGAGATCGACGCCGATCAGCAGCGGCTCCGGGTGCAGTTCAATGCCGAAACGTTCGGCGACGCCGTGGCGGACCTCGCGCGCGACGGCCAGCATGTCCGCCGCGCTCGCCCCTCCCCTGTTAGTGATGGCGAGGGTGTGCTTGGTGGACAGCGAGGCCCGGCCGCCCGAGACGCTGTGCGGGTCCAGGCCGAAGCCCTTGGCGAACCCGGCCTGGTCGATGAGCCACGCCGCCGAGAGCTTGGTCAGCCCGTCCGCACCGGCGGGGTACCGCGGGGCCTCCTGCGGCAGCCGTGCCGCGACGTCCTCGGTCACGATCGGGTTCGTGAAAAAGGATCCCGTGGAGTAGGTGTCACGGTCGTCCGCGTCCCAGACCATGCCCTTGGACGCCCGGAGCCGCAGCACCTCGCGCCGGACGTCGGTGGAGTAGGCCCGCTGGCCCTGCTCGACGCCGAGCACCCGGGCGAGTTCGGCGTAGCGGACCGGGGCGCTCTTCCGGCCGAGCGGGAGCTGGAATTCCACGGTGAGCACCACATAGCGCGGTGAGCCGTTGACGGTGGTCTGCTTCAGGATGGAGTCCCGGTAGCCGAACTTGAGTTCGGAATTCGTGAAGGTCTTCACCGCGTTGCGTTCCCGGTCCCAGGTGCGCACGACGGCGATCGTCTGGGAGACGTCGGCCCCGTAGGCGCCGACGTTCTGCACGGGGGTGGCGCCCGTGGCACCGGGGATTCCGGAGAGCGCTTCGACGCCGGACCAGGCATGCTTCACGGCGTGTTCAACGAAGGCGTCCCAGTTGTGGCCGGCCTGGACCACCACCGCCACGCCGCCGCAGGAGTCCTCGGCGTCGACGGTGAACCCCTCGGAGGCGATCTTCAGCACCGCGCCGGGGAACCCGGCGTCGGACACCAACAGGTTGGAGCCGCCGCCGATGATCAGCAGGGACTGGCCGGCGGCGTCCGCGGTGCGCACGGCGTCGATGATCGCGGCCTCGGTGCGGGCCTCGATGTAGCTGCCGGCGGGGCCGCCGACGGCGGAGGTGGTCAGGGCGGAGAGCTGGATCTGGGTCACCTGACCAGCCTAGCCGGGATCATCAGCCCGCCTAAGCCGGTGCCGGCCGCACCTGGCTAGCTGCTCTGTCCCGGCAAGGGCACGGGCGCGGGGAGTTTACGGGTCACCGGGGAGAGCAGGAAACTGACGATCAGCATCACCATGACGGCCAGCAGCGAGTGGAGAATGCCGACGTGCTCGGCCAGCAGACCCAGCAGCGGCGGCCCGCACAGGAACGCTCCGTAGCCGATCGTGGACACCACGGACACCCGCGCGGCGGCCTTGACGGGATCGTCGGCCGCGGCGGACATGCCGACCGGGAAGCCCAGGGACGCGCCGAGTCCCCAGATGGCCAGGGCCACGTAGGCCAGCCACGGTACCGGTGCGAAGACGAACAGGCCGAGGCCCAGAACCGCCAGCGCGGCGCACCAGCGCATCACCGGGACCCGGCCGAAGCGGTCCAGGACCAGGGTGCCGGCGAAGCGGCCGATGGTCATGAAGGTGACGAACAGCCCGTACCCGGCGGCTCCGGCGGCGTCGGTCTGGCCGTGGCCGTCGGCCAGCGCCAGCGCCACCCAGTCCCCCGCCGCTCCTTCGGCCAGGGCCAGCCCGAGGACCAGCACGCCCAGCAGCAGGGTGCGCCTGTCACGCCAGGCCTGGGCGATGAGGCGTTTGTTGTCCAAGGGCGGCTCCGGGACCGCGTCCGTCTGCCGGACGATCGGGATGGGCCCGGTGGAAGGATCCTCGAAGGTATCTGTCCCGGACGCTTTGAAGGGCTGCTCCGCCTCGAGGGGCGTGATGTCCGCCCGGAACCAGGCCGCCGCGGTGGTCACCGAGCCGGCCACCAGCAGGCCCACCACTGCCAGGTGCAGGAAGACCGGGATCCCGGCGGCGGCAGCCCAGGCGCCCAGCCCGGCGCCCGCCACAGTGCCCAGGCTGAAGGAGCCGTGCAGCCGGGGCATGATGTGCCGCCGGACGGCGCGTTCCACCGCCGCCCCTTCGACGTTGGACGCGGTGTTCCAGCTGGCGGTGCCCAGCCCGATGATTGCCAGACCCGCGGCAACCGCCACCGGGCTGGCGAGCACCGAGGTGCCGAAGCCTGCCAGCGCCAGCCCGAATCCGACCATGATGCTGCCGATCCGGATGGTGCGCTTGGAGCCAAGGCGAAGAACAATCAGGCCCGAGGCGGACACGGACAGGAAGGATCCCGCCGTCATGCAGAGCAGGAGCAGTCCGATGGTGCCGGGAGTCAGGTCCAGGCCGTCGCGGATGGCCGGCAGCCGGGACACCCAGGTGGAGAATGCGATTCCGCTCGCGGCGTAGGCCACCACCACGGCGTTTCGCCAGTGCGTGATCTCGGCGGGCGGGACGAAGACTTCCTTGGTCACAGCAGCCAGATTCACAGCAACGCCATGGGCTAGGCCACCCTGACGACGGCCTGGGCCTTGACGAGGACCTTCTGGGCGGCCGAGACGACCGTGAGGTCGACGCGGGCGGTGCCGGCGTCGGCGTCGAGGGCCCCGATGGCCCCGCTGATCTCGATCACGGCGCCGGACTCCGGTGTCCCCGTCGTGTCGGCGACGGGAACCGGCTTGGTAAAGCGGGTCTGGAAGTCGACGACGGCGGCGGGATCGCCGGCCCAGTCGGTCACGAGCTGGACGGCCGCACCCATGGTGAACATGCCGTGCGC
>NZ_JBFTZL010000132.1:0-10585 GCF_056406825.1 Arthrobacter sp. P1_A5
GTCTAGTCGACCGGAACCGGAGCCTTCTGGTGAAGGCGGTCAGTCTCATCATGCCAGTCTGAACTGAGCGGCTTGAGGGTCGGTTCTACGGCGCGTGCGTGGTGGCCGCAGAAAAGAAGCTCACCGCCGGAGGCACCGAGAACAACTCGGACATATGCCTGTGCTCCGCAACGATCGCACCGGTCTGCGGCGGTCAGTGTGCGGTCCGCAACTGCTGTTGTCATGTTCGGCCTCCTTAGTAGATCGGTATACCTATATAACCAGCATTCGTGGCCAAACCATGGCACGGATGGCCTACTTTCGCTGTCCGCGTATCACGTCTCAGTAACGGCGGGTGGCCGGAGAGCCCCCGCGGGGAGTGGCAGACCATCGATCACCCGGAGTCCGACTAACCTAGGAAGAGCGTCAAATTCTGTGACTGCCGCCTGCGCACGCTGCGGTGGCTGTCCCGATCCTGTAAGGAGTTCACGACCCGTGGCACYCAGTTCTGATTACACCGCCCGGCACCTCTCCGTGCTGGAGGGCCTCGAGGCCGTCCGTAAGCGCCCGGGCATGTACATCGGCTCCACGGACTCCCGCGGCCTCATGCACTGCCTCTGGGAAATCATCGACAACTCCGTCGACGAGGCCCTCGCCGGCTTCGGCCACGACATCAAGATCATCCTCCACGCGGACAACTCGGTCGAGATCCACGACGACGGCCGCGGCATCCCCGTGGACGTCGAACCGAAAACCGGGCTGACCGGCGTCGAGGTCGTCTTCACCAAACTGCACGCCGGCGGAAAGTTCGGCGGCGGCTCCTACACCGCTTCCGGCGGCCTGCACGGCGTGGGCGCCTCGGTGGTCAACGCGCTCTCGGCCCGCCTCGACGTCGAAGTGGACCGCGGCGGCAAGACATACAAGATGTCCTTCCGCCGGGGGGAACCGGGCCGGTTCAAGGATCCGGGCACCAAGCCGGACCCCGCGACTCTCTTCGAACCCTTCATCGACGGCTCTGTGCTCGATGTCGTGGGCAAGGCGAAGCGCGGCGTGACCGGAACCCGGATCCGCTACTGGGCGGACCGGCAGATCTTCACGCCCGACGCCAAATTCTCCTACGATGACCTCGCCGCGCGTGCGCGCCAGACCTCGTTCCTGGTCCCCGGGCTGAAGCTCACGGTCCGGGATGAACGCAGGATTGCCGGCACGCCCGGAGAATCGGGCCCGCATGAAGAGGTTTTCCACCACGACGGCGGCATCTCCGAATTTGTCGACTTCCTCGCCGCCGACCCCGCCGTCACGGATATCTGGCGTCTCCATGGTGCCGGGAAATTCAAGGAAACCGTCCCCGTCCTCGACGAAAAGGGCCACAGCCAGCTCGCGGAGGTCGAACGCGACTGTGAGGTCGACGTCGCGCTGCGCTGGGGGATCGGCTACGACAGCACGGTCCGGACCTTCGTCAACATCATTTCCACGCCCAAGGGCGGCACCCACCAGTCCGGCTTCGAGCAGGCCCTGCTCAAGACCTTCCGGAAGGCCGTGGAGACCAATGCCCGCAAGCTCAAGGCCGGCACCGACAAGATCGAAAAGGACGACATCTTCGCCGGCCTGACCGCGGTCCTGACCGTCCGGCTGGCCGAACCGCAGTTCGAGGGCCAGACCAAGGAAATCCTGGGCACCTCCGCCGTCCGGGCGATCGTGGCCAAGGTGGTGGAACAGGAGATCACCGCGAAGCTGACCTCCGCCAACCGCAACGACAAGGCCCAGTCCGCGCTGCTGCTGGAAAAGATCGTCAGCGAGATGAAGTCCCGCATCTCGGCGCGGGTCCACAAGGAAACCCAGCGCCGCAAGAATGCGCTGGAAACCTCCTCCATGCCCACCAAGCTCGCCGACTGCCGCACCGACGACGTCGGACGCTCCGAACTGTTCATCGTCGAAGGCGACTCCGCACTCGGCACCGCCAAGCTGGCGCGGTCCTCCGACTTCCAGGCGCTCCTGCCGATCCGCGGCAAGATCCTCAACGTCCAGAAGGCCTCGGTGGGGGACATGCTCTCCAACGCCGAGTGCGCTGCTCTGATCCAGGTGGTGGGGGCCGGTTCCGGCCGCACGTTCGACATCAGCGCCGCCCGGTACGGCAAAGTGATCCTGATGACCGACGCCGACGTCGACGGTGCGCACATCCGGACCCTGCTCCTGACGCTCTTCTTCCGCTACATGCGTCCGATGATCGACGAGGGGCGCGTCTTCGCCGCCGTCCCGCCGCTGCACCGGGTGGAGGTCGTCAACGCCGGCCAGAAGGCCAACGAGATGATCTACACCTACTCCGAGGCTGAGCTCCATGTCCTGCTGGCGCGGCTCGCCAAGGAGGGCAAGCGCTACAAGGAACCGATCCAGCGGTACAAGGGGCTGGGCGAAATGGATGCGGAGCAGCTGGCCGAAACCACCATGGACCCGCGGCACCGAACGCTCCGCAAGGTCGGGATCGAGAACGCCAAGCAGGCCGAAGAGACTTTCGACCTCCTCATGGGCTCGGACGTGGCGCCGCGCAAGGATTTCATCATTGCAGGCGCCGCCAACCTGGACCGGGAGCGCATCGACGCCTGACGTTCCGCCGGCGGGGACGGGCCGGCGACGTAAATCTGTGCCGTCGCGGCTGCTTCGCTGGCGCCTGGTTCTCTCAACCTTTGCCCAAGGTGCTTCCGATAGCTTCATCTCACCCATGCGGGCAAGGACGCCCGGATCGGATTCCGCAGCCGAATCCAGGAGAACCCTATGAAGCAACGCCGGAATATCCGCCGTGCGGCCATCGCCGCCTCGATCGGACTGGCGGCCAGCCTTGCGCCGCCCGCACTCGCTGACAACGGAACAAACACGGCACCCCTGCGCGCTGCCGTGTCGGCAACAAACATCATGAAACACCTCGCGGCCCTCCAGACCGTCGCGGACGCCAACGGTGGCACCCGGGCTGCCAGCACTCCGGGATACGAAGCCTCCGCCCAGTACATCGAGCGCAAGTTGTGGGCCGCCGGCTACGCCCCGGTCCGCCAAACCTTCCCCTACGAGCGCTACGACACCGTCTCGGCGTCGATGGAGCGCCTCTCGCCCTCCCCGCGAACCTACGCCTATGACGCCCCGGACGGCTTCCTCGATATGAACTATTCCGGTTCCGGCAACGTCACGGCCCCGCTGAGCGCCGTCGACATCAACCTGGCCGGCGACCGGGCCTCCACCAGCGGCTGCGAGGCAGCCGACTTCGGCGGGTTCACGGCGGGCAACATCGCCCTGATCCAGCGCGGCACCTGCACCTTCCGGGTCAAGGCGGACAACGCCGCCGCGGCCGGGGCGGCAGGCGTCATCATCTTCAACCAGGGCAATGCGGACCCGGCGGACGAGCGCTTTGCCCTCTTCGGCGGCACCCTGGACGCGCCTCAGGCAGGTATCCCGGTGGTCAGCACCAGCTTCGCCACCGGCGCCGAACTTGCCGGGCTGAACGGCGTGAGCATGCACCTCGCTGTGAACTCCACCGTCACCAAGCTGACCTCGTTCAATATCCTGGCCGACACCGGCGGACGCGCGGACCGCACCGTCCTGGTGGGGGCGCATCTGGATTCCGTGCCGGAAGGGCCGGGCATCAACGACAACGGCACCGGGACAGCCGCCATCCTCGAGACGGCGATCCAGCTGAAGAAGTCGGGCCAGGCCCCCGTGAACAGGGTCCGCTTCGCCTTCTGGGGAGGGGAGGAGCCCGGACTTGTCGGCTCCGACTTCTACACATCCCAGCTGACGGCGAGCCAGATCAAGGCCCACGCGGTCAACCTCAATTTCGACATGGTCGGCTCGCCGAACTTTGTGCGGTTCGTCTACGACGGCGACGGCTCCTCCTTCGGCACGAAGGGCCCCAATGGCTCCGGGCTCGTCGAGAAGGTCTTCCTGGACTACTTCAAGTCCCAGAACCTGCCTACTGCGCCGACCCAGTTCGACGGGCGCTCGGACTACTCCGGGTTCATCAACAACGGGATTCCGGCGGGTGGCCTGTTCACCGGCGCGGAAGACCTTAAGACGGCGGCGGAAGCGGCAGTGTTCGGCGGGATACCGAACGTGGCGCATGACGCCTGCTACCACCAGGCCTGCGACACCATCGCCAACGTCAACACCACTGTGCTGGAGCAAATGGCCGACGCGATCGCCCACTCGACACTGACCTTCGCCATGACCACCTCGGCGATCAATGGAACGTCCAAGGGCAACGGGTCCGGCAACGTCGACCTCCAAGTCAAGGCCAGCAAGCTGCTGAAATAGCGGCGCTGATGGCTATCCTGGCGCGAAACCGGCCGCTCCGCCGCTGCTGTGGCGGGCGGTCCGGCGCCGGGGCCGGATGACAGGACTGGCAGGGAGCCGGACTTAGCCGAGCAGGCCAGGGACCAGCAGCAGGGCCGTCGGCACGGCCAGCAGCAGCACGCAGCAGGCCAGGACAGCGGCGCGCAGCGGTTCCGGCAGCGGCGGCTGCGGCGAGAGCAGGCGGCTGACGCGTGACGCCGTTGTACCCGCTGAGCCGCTGCCTCCGGTGGCGCCGGGCTGGCCGGGGTCGCCGTCGGCCACGCCGGGCTCGCCGAACGCCAGGCGCACCGCGGGGGTGGCCGGGGACCCGCTGGCCACAATGGCAATCGCCCTGATCAGGGTCGCCTTGCTCTCCGTCTTGAGCGCAACGTCGTCGGCCAGCATCTCGATCAGGGAGTTGACCGACTCCTGCGCCAGCCGGGTGGTGGGCAGCCAGGGCAGCGCCTGGCGCCACGCGGCGAAGGCCCACAGCAGGAGGTGGTGGCGCTGGCTCAGGTGGGCGTTCTCGTGAATCAGCACGGCACGCAACTCATCGGGCTCCAGGGCGGCCATGAGGCCGTCGGAGAGAACCGTCACGGACCGTGCTCCGCCGGGCAGGCAGTACGCCACAGGCGAGTCCACGTTCAGGACCATCGTCCCAGGGCCGTCGGAGGACGGCGACGCCAGGAGGTCCAGCAGCTCGCGGTGGCGGCGGCGCTGGCGCTGGATCTTGTAGTAGGTCAGCAGCAGGGTAAATACCAGGTGCGCCGTCAGCAGGGCCGCTGCCGAGAGCGCAAAGATGTGCCAGAAGCCCAGTTCCGTGGTGGGGGCATTGTGGAAGACCATGCCAGCCAGCGCCCGCAGGCCCGAGAGCAGGTTGTCCCCTACCGGCTCGAGCCCGTAAACCAGCATGGCGCCGATCATGGACAGGCCGCCGGCCAGGGCGATCGCCTGCCACAACAGCATCGCCGTGAAGGGGGAGCGGGCCGGCCACTGGGCACGGGAGAGGAGGATAGGCACCGGCCACGCCAATGCTATCGCCAGGACCGCCAGAAAATATGAGGTCCAGAACATCGGGCGCTAGCTGCGGCCCAAAAGCTTGCGCAGGGTTTCTGCCTCGTTATCCGTGACGGAACCAATGAACCGGGCCAGGACGGCTTCGCGGTCCGGAGCGGAGCCGAGGACCTCGTGCATGAGTTCCGCGGTGTGGTCCGCACGGCTCGAGACGGCTTGGTAGCGGTGCGGGCGGGTGCCGCGTTCGCGTTCCACCAGGCCCTTCCGCTCAAGGCGCGAGAGTACGGTCAGCACCGTGGTGACCGCGAGGTCTTTGCCCACGTGTCCGGCGCTGCCGTCCTGGGGCTGGGTGCTTTGTGCGAGGAGGTCCCGCAGCGTATTGGCTGTCGCAGCTTCTTGGCCTGCCCAGAGCAGGTCCATCACTGCCCGTTCCAGTTCACCGAGACTTGCCATTGCGTACATCCTTCTATGCCTGCCGCGCCGGCGTCATGCTGGGAAACTGCTGGTGCCTGCCGGGGCGGTGTATGTGAATACTTCGTTTACAAATTTACCGCGTTTTGCGCGTTCTTTCTACATGAAGTAGAACACGGCCGCCCGGCGTGTCGCGCCGCCGGCCCCGGGGCGGCGGGACAGGGGCTTTTTTCCATTGCAGGCCGTGACGTGCCGTGGGAGTCTGAGTTACGGGGAAGCGGCGATGTGTTCTACACTCTGTAGAAGAATCATTTCTACGCCACGTAGAAGTTGCTCGGACCTAGCCAAAAGTAGGGACTGCCTTGGACGCCTTGGAAATCGCACGCTGGCAATTCGGAATCACCACGGTCTACCACTTCATGATGGTGCCGCTCACGATCGGCCTCGGGCTGGTGGTGGCTGTGATCCAGACGCTCTGGTACCGCACCGGCAAGCCCGAATATCTGCGTATGACCAAGTTCTGGGGCAAGCTCTTCCTGATCAACTTCATCATGGGCGTGGCCACCGGAATCGTGCAGGAGTTCCAGTTCGGTATGGCCTGGAGCGAGTACAGCCGCTTTGTCGGTGACGTTTTTGGCGCCCCGCTGGCCCTGGAAGCGTTGTTGGCGTTCTTCGTCGAGTCAACCTTCCTGGGCCTGTGGATCTTCGGCTGGAAACAGCTCAAGCCCGCCATCCACCTGGCCTGCCTCTGGATCGCCGTCATTGGCTCCGTCTTCTCGGCCTACTTCATCATCGTGGCCAACAGCTGGATGCAACACCCCGTCGGCGTCGAAATGGTCAACGGCCGCCCCGTCATGACCGACGCGTGGGCCGTCTTCACCAACAACACGGCCCTGGTCGCCGTGCCCCACACTCTCTTCGGTGCCCTCGCCGTCGCCGGCGGGTTCCTGCTCGGCATCGCCTGGTACCACCTGTGGCGCCGCCGCCACGACGGCATCGACACCATCGGGGCCGACGGCAAGGTGATCCCCGGCGAAGCCGCCGGCATCCTCGGCCGGGACCGCAGCGACCACACCGTCTGGATCCGCTCGCTGAGGATCGGCGCCGTCGTCGCCATGATTTCCTTCGCGGGCACCGCCGTCACCGGAGATCTGCAGGGCAAGCTCATGTTCGAGCAGCAGCCCATGAAGATGGCCGCCGCCGAGGCAGCCTGCCATGATGGCACCGGCTTCTCGGTCCTCAGCGTCGGCAACCTCGGCGCCAAGAACTGCGATGACATCGTGGCCGTGATCGAGGTCCCGGGCATCCTGTCCTTCCTGGCCAAGGGCGACTTCACCACGGAGGTCAAGGGCGTCAACAGCCTGCTGGGCGAGTACCAGGACAAGTACGGCACTACCCTGCCGGACAACCCCATCTACGGCGACCGCGCCGGACAGCAAATCCAGTACGTGCCCGTCATGGAAGTCACCTACTGGGGCTTCCGGATGATGATCGGCTTCGGCGGCGTGGCCGCCCTCACCGCCCTTCTGGCGCTGTGGGCCACCCGCAAGGGAACCGTGCCGGCCTCCCGCGGCCTCATGCGCTTGGCGGTGTTCGGGATCCTCGCACCGTTTGGTGCCAACGCGGCGGGCTGGATCTTTACCGAGATGGGCCGCCAGCCGTTCGTCGTCGCCCCCAACCCGGACCCCAGCGGCATCGACCAGGTCTTCATGTTCACCGCCGCGGCTGTCTCACCGGGAGTCTCGGCCGGAGAGATCCTGACCTCCCTCGTGGTCCTGACCTCCATCTATGCTGTGCTGCTGGTGGTGGAGGTCAAGCTCCTGGTCAAGTACATCCGCGGCGGCGTGGCCTCGGCCATGCCGGAACTTGCCCACGCCCCCGTTGACGAAAACGAGGACAACACCCCCCGGGGCGGTCCCGGCAAACCCGACGACGACGTCCTGGCGTTCGCCTACTAGGCGCCCGCCCGGCACCCCACCACCCAGCAACCCACACGAAAAATACGCAGAGGATTCTCAGCATGGAACTGCTACCCACCATCTGGTTCGTTGCCATCGCGGTGCTGTGGACGGGCTATCTCTTCCTCGAGGGCTTCGACCTCGGCGTCGGCATGCTGATGAAGGGGTTCGCCCGGAACAACACCGAACGCCGCGTCCTGATCAACACGATCGGCCCGGTCTGGGACGGCAACGAGGTCTGGCTCCTGACCGCCGGCGGCGCCACCTTCGCGGCGTTCCCGCTCTGGTACGCCTCGCTTTTCTCCGCCCTGTACCTGCCACTCCTGCTGGTTCTCGTGGCGCTCATTTTCCGGGCGGTCGCCTTCGAATACCGCGGCAAGGTGGACAACCCCCGGTGGCGCGCCCGCTGGGACTGGGCCATCTCGGCAGGGTCGTTCGTCGCGGCCTTCGGCGTCGGCGCCGCACTGGCCCTGACCACCACGGGACTGCCGCTGAACGCCAACGGCGACCGCGAGGGCGGCCCCTTTGCCTGGTTCAGCGGTTACGCCGTGCTCGGCGGACTCGCCGTCGTCGGATTCTCCCTCCTGCACGGTCTCGGGTTCCTGGCGCTGAAGACCGACGGCGAGGTACGCCACCGGGCGCGGGCCTGGTTCGTCCGGCTGCTGCCTGTGCTGCTGCTGCCCATGGCCGGCTGGGCGGTGAGCCTCCAGCTCCTCAGCGGCGAGGCCTGGACCATCGCCGCCGTGGTCGCCGCCGTCGTCGCCGCGGTCCTGGCGTGGAATTTCGCCCGCAAGGGGGCCGAAGGCCGTGCCTTCATGTCGCTGGGCGCCTTTCTCCTGCTCGGCAGCGCCTCCATCTTCGGTGCCGCCTTCCCTGTGGTTCTTCCGTCCACGCTGGATCCCGCGTTCAATCTCACCGTCTCCAACGCCTCGTCCTCGGACTACACCCTGGGCCTGATGAGCATTGTGGCCTGCATCGGGCTGCCGCTGGTCCTGGCGTACCAGGCCTGGACGTACTGGGTGTTCCGGCGCCGGGTGAGCGCAGCGCATATCCCGGAGGCGCACAGCTTCCTTCCCGCGATCGCCGCCAAAGCGCTGGCACCGAAGGACTAACTTCCCAGATGAGACCGTTCCCCGCCGGCCCCTCGACCCGTTCCGCCCTCTACCTGCTGGGACTGCTTGCCGCCCTGAAGGCGCTCTCGCTCGTGCTCATGGCGCAGGCCGTGGCTTCGATGCTCGCCGGGCTCGCCGCTCATGACCCCGCCTGGGCAGACCAGCTGGTTCTGGGCGCCGCGGGGGCAGTGCTGCGCTCACTGACGGTATGGGGCCAGTCCGTGGCCTCACGCCGGGCGGCGCTCGGAGTGAAGGAGGAGCTGCGCTCGCAACTGCTGGAGCAGGCGCTCAGGAACGGCACGCGGTCTGCCGGGCCCGCCGACGGCGGCCTCGCCGTGCTGGCAACCCGGGGGCTGGATGCCCTGGATAGCTACTACACCCAGTTCCTGCCCGCGCTGGTGAACTGCGCGGCCATTCCGCTGCTGCTGGGCGCCCGCATCCTGTTCGCCGACTGGGTCAGCGCCGTGGTGATCGTGCTGACGGTGCCGCTGGTGCCGCTGTTCATGATCCTGATCGGGCGGTACACCGAGGAACGTGTCAGGGACGCCCAGTCCGCACTGGCACGGCTCTCCGGGCACATGCTCGAGCTCGCCAAAGGCCTGCCCGTCCTCGTGGGCCTGGGCCGGGCCTCAGCCCAGCGCCAGGCGCTGGAGGACATGTCCGAGGAATATCGTTCCCGGACCATGGGGACATTGCGCACGGCCTTCCTCTCCGCCCTGGCCCTGGAGCTCATCTCGACGATTTCCGTGGCGGTCGTCGCCGTGTTCATCGGCGTCCGCCTGGTCCACGGCGACATGGCGCTTGAGGCAGGGCTGCTTGCGCTCATCMTCGCTCCCGACTGCTACCTTCCGCTCCGGGAGCTCGGCACCGCACACCACGCCAGCGACGACGGCCGGGCAGCGCTCGCCGAAACCACAGCAGTCCTCGCGGACCCCGGAGCCGCACCCCTGGATCCGACGCCGGCCTCCGGTCCTGCTGCCGGCCCGCCCGCCGTCACCGTGGACGGACTGACCGTCCGCTTCGGCGGACGCACGGACGCCGCGGTCGGACCGTTGAGCTTCACTGCCGCGGCCGGCCAGATCACGGCACTCGACGGTGCCAGCGGCGCCGGCAAGAGCACCGTGCTCGGAGTCCTCTCCGGGACCGTCGGGACGGACGCGGGGACCGCCGTGTCCGGACGCCTCGGAGGATTCACGACGGCGGAGGTCGCCTGGGTGCCACAGCACCCCGTCATGGTGGCCTCCACGGTGCTGGACGAGATCCGGCTGTATCTCGGCGTTCCCGCCGCCGCCGACGCCGCGGCCGGCGGCCTCGGTGCCGGCACCGACGTGGGCGCGGAAGCCGATGCGGCAGCGAGGTGCCTGGCGGCCGTGGGCGCGGGGCACCTGGCGGCCAAGCACCCGGCCGAGCTGAGCCCGGGGGAGCTGAGGCGGGTTGCTCTGGCCCGCGGGCTGGCGAGGATCGAGGCCGGCGCCCGCGTACTGCTCCTGGATGAACCCACCGCCCATCTGGACCGGGGATCGGCCACACTGGTCAATCGGGCCCTCGCCGGGCTCCGCGGAAAGGTCACCGTGCTGCTCGTTGCGCACGACCGGCACACCCGGGACCTTGCCGACACTCTCGTCGCGGTGACGCCGGGCGCCGGCGGCCACCACGGCGGTGAACCTCCGGCCCTCGTCCCGCCGCTGCCGGCATCCGCCGGGGGAGAGCCGGGCGTGCGGGCGGCGGCTATCCGGGCGCCCTTCCTCGTGGACGCCGCGGCGCCGGGCCACAGCCAGGGCCCGGCCCCAAGCC
>NZ_JBFTZL010000133.1:0-10447 GCF_056406825.1 Arthrobacter sp. P1_A5
GTCCTTGGGCGCGGCGCGGGACCTACTGCAGTTGCCCGAGGAGAGGCTGCTGTCCCACGTCATCCGCGGCGCACGGCTGGAAGCGGAGGGCGGCCACGTCCGGCTGCCTGGCAGCCGAGATTCTCTCGGCGCCGCAGAGCCAGCGATCGCCGAGGTGGAGCGCACGCTGACCGCACATCCGTTTCACGCCCCCGAAGCCCAGGAGTTGGCCGCACTGGGCTTGGGCGCCCGCGAGCTCGCGGCGGCGGAGCGCACCGGGCGTCTGCTACGGTTGCGCGATGGGGTGGTTCTACTGCCGACGGCCCCCGCCCTAGCGATGCGCCTACTGGCCGGTCTGGAGCAACCCTTCACCACGAGCCAAGCACGCCAGACTCTGGGCACGACCCGTCGAGTCGCAGTCCCGTTGCTTGAACATCTGGACTCTCGCGGCTGGACCCGGCGCCTTGATGCCGGTCACCGGACCGTGGCGCGTTGAGCCGCACTTTCTAGCCCCGCACCTCTAAGGCCTCAGAGAGGTCAGGAACTAGACGTTGAAGCGGAATTCAACGACGTCGCCGTCGGCCATGATGTATTCCTTGCCTTCGATCCGGACCTTGCCACGGGCCTTCGCCTCGGCCATGGAACCGGCCTCGATCAGGTCATCGAAGGAGACGACCTCGGCCTTGATGAAACCGCGCTGGAAATCGGAGTGGATCACGCCGGCCGCCTGCGGGGCGGTGTCGCCCCGGCGGATGGTCCACGCGCGGGTTTCCTTGGGGCCGGCCGTCAGGTAGGTCTGCAGTCCGAGGGTGTGGAAGCCGACGCGGGCCAGCTGGTCCAGCCCGGATTCATCCTGGCCGTTCATTTCCAGCATCTCGCGGGCTTCTGCCTCGTCGAGCTCCACCAGGTCGGACTCGAGCTTGGCGTCCAGGAAGATGGCGTCGGCGGGGGCCACGAGGGCCCGCAGTTCCGCCTGCTTCTCCGGGCTGCCGAGGATTCCCTCGTCGGAGTTGAAGACATAGATGAAGGGTTTGGCCGTGAGCAGGCCGAGTTCCTTGAGGTGCTCCATCTCCAGCTTGTCGCTCTTGATGGAAGAGAAGATGGTGTCGCCGCGTTCCAGCACTGCCTGCGCCGCCAGGATGGCCGCCAGTTCGGCGGCCTCCCGCTTCTTGATCTTGACTTCTTTTTCGATCCGCGGGATGGCCTTTTCGATGGTCTGCAGATCGGCCAGGATCAGCTCGGTGTTGATCGTCTCCATATCAGAGCTGGGATCGACCTTGCCGTCGACGTGGATGACGTCCGGGTCATCGAACACGCGGACAACCTGTGCGATGGCCTCGGCCTCGCGGATGTTGGCGAGGAACTGGTTGCCGAGGCCCTCGCCCTCGGAGGCGCCCTTGACGATGCCGGCGATGTCCACGAAGGACACGGCTGCGGGCAGCAGGCGCGCGGAGCCGAAGATGCCGGCCAGCTTTTCAAGCCGGGCATCCGGCAGGTTCACGACGCCGATGTTGGGCTCGATCGTGGCGAACGGATAGTTCGCCGCGAGGACCTGGTTTCGGGTCAGTGCGTTGAAAAGGGTTGATTTGCCGACGTTGGGCAGTCCGACGATGCCAATAGTAAGAGCCACGAGCATATATTCTACCCGCACCAGCGGCCAGCCGTTGCTGCGGGCCCGTGGCTACACCTGTGGGGCGGCAGGGTGCCGGCGCGGGCGCGGGGCGGTGTGGGGGCGGTCGCGGGGCGATGTCGGGGTGTTGCGGCGGGTACATCCCACGGTGTCCCCGGATGTTCCGGGTGTTCCGGGCGTCGAAACCAAAACTGTCACAGGGGCATGCCACAGTGAAGGCATGGAAGCTTTTTCACTGATTCTCGCCCTGCTCATGCTGCTTACGGGCGCCGTCACGGGCGCCGCCGTCGTCTATGTCCTGCTGCGCCGGCGCTACCTGGCCGTGGAACAGGACTTCGACGGCGTGTCAGCCCGGCTGTCCGACGTCAGCGCCCAGTTCGCCGCCGCCGACGCCGAGAGGCGCCTGCTCGCGGCCCAGAACCGCGAGCTCGGCGAGTCCCGGAACCATGACGGCAGTGTGCTCCGTGCGCTGGCGCCCGTGGCGGAAAAGCTCACCGCCGTGCAGCAGCAGGTATCCCTGCTCGAACGCGACCGGCTGGAGCAGTACGGCCAGCTGGCCCAGCAACTGCAGGAGGCCCGCCTGTCCGATGAGCAGCTGCTTCGGTCCACGCATGCGCTGGAGTCCGCCCTGCGCTCCAACAGCGCCCGCGGCCAGTGGGGCGAGGTCCAGCTGCGCCGGGTGGTCGAGGCGGCAGGCATGCTGCGGCACGTGGACTTCCACGAACAGCTCCACAGCGGGCAGGCCCACAGCTCCGGCACGGACGGCAGCCTCCGGCCCGACCTCGTGGTGCAGCTGCCCGGCGACAAGCAGCTGGTGGTCGACGCAAAGGTCCCTCTGGCGTCGTACCTTGCCGCCCAGGACCTCGGCGCCGCCCAGGCAGGCCAGCAGTCCTCGCAGCTGCCCGGCAGCCAGCAGGCGCACCTCGCCGCCCATGCCAAGGCCCTAAAGGCCCATGTGGACGCGCTGGGCAGCAAGAAGTACTGGGACATCCCAGGCAACTCTCCGGAGCTGGTGGTCTGCTTCCTGCCGGCGGAATCGATCCTGGCCGCCGCCCTCACAGCCGACCCGGCCCTGCTGGACTACGCACTGGCCAAGAACGTCGTCCTGGCCTCCCCCGGGACCCTGCTGGCGGTGCTGAAGTCGGTGGCGTTCACGTGGCGGCAGGACGTGTTGACGGACAGCGCCCGGGAACTCTTCGAGCTCGCCCGGCAGCTCTACGACCGGATGGGCACGCTCGGCGAGAACGTCACCAAGCTGGGGTCCTCGCTGAAGACCTCGGTTGAGCGGTACAACTCCATGGTCGGGACCCTTGAGGCCCGCGTCCTGCCCACCGCGAGGAAACTCAACGCCCTGGAAACCGCCGGACTGGCCACTCCCCCCGCCGTCGAAGTCACACCGCGGGCAGTCGCAGCCCCGGAACTTCAGTCCCGCGACGAGTCAGAAGAGTCCGCGGCCTAGGTGCACTGCGCCATGGGTCTCAGCGCCCAAGGACTGTCCAGTACCAAGGACTGTTCGGTGCCCAGCACTGTTCGGTGCCCAGGACTGTCCAGTGCTTTGGACTGTTCGGGGCCTAGGACTGTTCGGGGCGGGTGCCGCGGCCCCCGAGGGCGCGGGTGACGTCGCCGGCCTGCTTCAGGGTGGCCCGGAGCTCCTTCGGCAGGGAGAACAGGAGGTCTTCCTCGGCCGTGACGACTTCCTCGACCGATCCGTAGCCGTAGTCGGCGAGGAGCCGCAGCACGTCCTTGACGAGGACTTCCGGGACGGAGGCCCCCGACGTCACGCCCACCGTGGCGACGCCCTCGAACCACGTCTCGTCAACCTCATTGGCGAAGTCGACCCGGTAGGAGGCCTTGGCGCCGTATTCCAGTGCCACCTCCACGAGGCGGACGGAGTTTGAGGAGTTGGCGGAGCCCACCACGATCACCAGATCCGCCTGGGGCGAAATCTTCTTGATGGCCACCTGGCGGTTGGTGGTGGCGTAGCAGATGTCGTCGCTGGGCGGGTCCTGCAGGGTGGGGAACCGCTGCTTGAGCAGGCGTACGGTCTCCATGGTTTCGTCCACGCTGAGGGTGGTCTGCGAGAGCCAGATGACCTTTTCCGGGTCGCGGACCGTGACCTTGTCGACCTCGTGCGGGCCGTTGATGATCTGGATGTGTTCGGGGGCCTCGCCGGCGGTGCCTTCGACTTCCTCATGGCCGTCGTGGCCGATCAGCAGGATGTCGAAGTCATCCTTGGCGAACCGGACGGCTTCGCGGTGCACCTTGGTGACCAGCGGGCAGGTCGCGTCAATGGTGCGCAGGCCGCGGTCCTCGGCGGACTGGACGACGGCGGGCGAGACTCCGTGCGCGGAAAAGATGACGAGCGCGCCTTCCGGGACCTCGTCGGTTTCATCGACGAAGATGGCGCCCTTTTCCTCCAGGGAGCTAACCACGTGGACGTTGTGCACGATCTGCTTGCGGACGTAGACCGGCGGGCCGTAGTGTTCCAGGGCTTTTTCCACCGCGATGACTGCACGGTCCACGCCGGCACAGTAGCCGCGCGGGGCTGCCAAAAGGACCTTTTTGGGACCGGCGACCGGGGCCGCGGCCAGGACGTCTTCCGGTGAACGCCGCCTGCGCGGAACGGATGGCATCGGAACGGAGACAGCGGTGGTGGTCATGCTCCCATGCTACCGGTGTTCAATCCTGCCCCGTTTGCGCGCGCCGGCGACCCGGACAGCCACTCCCGTGGCTACCAGTGCTGCTCCCGCGACGGCAGCAGCGACGATCCACTGGCCGAAGCTGGCAGAGCACGCCGMGACGAACTCGTTCTTGAACAGCTCCGCCACATCGTTGCCGCTCGAGGTCCCGGCGACCGCGGCGCCGGCGGCATCGCTGGCCAGCTTCCATACCCCCGCGAGCACCAGCGTTCCAACGCCCATTCCGACCAGCACGGTCCACCGGCGTCGGGCCGCAACGAACGCCAGAATGAAGGCGATGGCCGAGCCGACGGCAACGGCGTAGCCCATCGGGGCGTAGACGGTAACGCGTTCGATCATCTGGCGCTGGTCGGACTGCCCGATATGGATCAGCACCTGGCCGGGCGCCTCCAGCGGAAGGGTGGTCGCCGCAGTGACCTGCTTGGCCACCAGCCCGGCAAGCGGCGCGACATCCAGGGTGAGCGAGGACGTGCCGTCAACCTCCGGCGGCAGCGTGCTGGGGTCCGCGAGCGTGAGGCGGTGGCTCCTGCGCAGGGTTTCAGCCCAGGCGTCGGGGTAGCCGGGCAGTCCCGTCAGCGAGCGCGCCGCGCTGTCCAGGACCGGCCGGGCCAGCTCCGTGAAGGCTTCGGGAATGCCGGCGCTGGCGGCCAGTCCGTCGACGGCGGCCGCGGCCAGCCGCTGCTGGAACGCCGGGTCCTTGCCCAGCGGCGCGGTCAGGGCGACGAAGCCCTCTTCCTGGACGATGTTCTGGTCCACCCACATGGCTGGAACGGCGACGGCTGCCATCAGGAGCCCGATGAGGACGGCGACGGCAGAGACAAAAGTGCGCAAGGGATTCCTAGGAGGTTGATGGCATCCCTCCCATCCTAGGGCGGGGCCGGGCGCGGCCATAAAGTCGGACCCCGGTGGTAGAGCTATGGATAGAGTTGACAGAGACAACTTCCGGCTGCCGGCCGGCCCACCCGCCGGGAAGCGGGCCGCCGGCAGTCCCGGTGTAAGGACATGCAGTAACCGGCACGCAGCAAAGGAACGCACACATATGCACAAGGCACTCCACCAGGCACTTCCGGCCATGGAGCCCACGCATGCCTGAGGACGCGGCGGCAGCAACCACGCTACCGGCCACCGCGGCCGAAACCAGTCCGGACAACCCCTGGCCGCTGCAGTTGCTGTCCCAGAAGCTCAAGATGCATATCGACCGCGCGCCCTCGGCGTGGGTTGAGGGGCAGGTAATCGAGCTCAACCGGCGTGGCAGCAACGCCTAYCTGACRCTGCGSGACATCGACGCCGAAATCTCGCTGCCGGSRTCGGTCTGGACMACRGTRCTGGACCGCCAGGCCRCYCCGCTSGARCGCGGYTCCCGGGTTGTRGCSCTGATCAAGGCMGAATTTTGGCTCAAGACGGGCCGGCTGAACATGTCCGTGAAGGACATCCGGCCMGTGGGCCTCGGCGAYCTCCTSGCCAGGATMGAGCGGCTGCGCCAGGCCCTCGCCGCCGAAGGACTCTTTGCCGATTCCCGCAAAAAGCGGCTTCCCCTGCTCCCGCACCGGATCGGCCTGATCACCGGCCGCGACTCTGACGCCAAGAAGGATGTGCTGCGCAATGCCGCCCTGCGCTGGCCGGCCGTCGAATTCGAGATCCGCGAAGTAGCGGTCCAGGGGAACACCGCCGTAGCCCAGATGATCGCGGCCTTGCGGGAACTCGACGCCCACCCCGTGGTCGACGTCATCGTCATCGCCCGCGGCGGGGGCGCCCTCGAGGACCTGTTGCCGTTCAGCAGCGAGGAGCTCATCCGGGCCGTCGCTGACGCGTCCACCCCTGTGGTGAGCGCGATCGGGCACGAAGCGGACCGGCCTATCCTCGATGACGTCGCAGACCTCAGGGCATCAACGCCCACCGACGCCGCGAAGAGGATAGTTCCCGACGTCGCCGAGGAGCTTGTCAGGGTCCGGCAGGCACGGGACCAGCTCCGTCGCGGAGTCACCCGGCTCGTTGAACGCGAGGGCGACCGGCTGGCCTCCCTGCGTTCGCGTCCCGTGCTGCTCTCCCCCGACGTCATGATCAGCCAGCGCCACGAGGACGTCGAACGGCTCAAGATCCGCTCGCACTCGGCGATCAGCGCCGCCGTCGTGCGGGCAGCGGACCAACTGGTCCACCTCAAGGCGCAGGTGCGTGCACTCTCGCCGCAAAAGACACTGGATCGCGGCTACGCAGTGGTCCAGCTCGCCGGCGCCGGGAACGCCCCCGCAGCGCACCGGGACGTTGTGCGCCATCCGTCCCAGGCGCCCGCCGGCACGGACCTCACGGTTCGGGTGGCCGGCGGCCGGTTCACCGCCCAATCCACCGGCGGCCAGGAACCGGCCGAGGAATAACCCAGGCGGACGGTCGTGGCCACACGGCCACCCGTCAGCGCCAACACGGCCACCCGTCAGCGCCCCAAACAGGCACCACGGTCAGCACCACAGACAGCATCACCGCGGCACAAACCGCGACAACCAAGGAGCACCCACATGGCAGTAGAATCCAGCCCGAACGCCGACGTCGAGGCCCTCAGCTACGAGGACGCCCGCGAGCAGCTGGTCGCAGTGGTGGGCAAGCTGGAGGCCGGCGGCGCCAGCCTGGAGGAATCGCTCGCGCTGTGGGAGCGCGGCGAGGCACTGGCCAAGCGCTGCGAACAGTGGCTGGAAGGCGCCCGCAAGCGTCTCGCCGCCGCCCGGGACCAGGCCGCGGACAAGAACTAGGAACCGGCACGCCGCGGCGCGCCGGTTCCCTCCGTACTAGGAGCGCTCGACCAGATCCCGTTCCATATCGACGTCGAACTCCGGATCCGGCCACTGCAGCTTCAGCCCTTCCAGGGCGTCCAGCATCAGCTGCTGGACAGCGATGCGGGCGTACCACTTCTTGTTGGCCGGCACGACGTACCAGGGCGCGATGTCAGTGGCCGTCTTCTCGAACGCCTCCTGGTACGCATCCATGTAGTCGCTCCAGAAGGCGCGCTCCTTGAGGTCGGTGCTGCTGTACTTCCACACCTTGGACTCGTCATCCAGCCTGGCGAGCAGCCGGTCCTTCTGCTCGTCCCGGCTGATGTTGAGCATGACCTTGACCACCGTGGTCCCGGCTGCCGCCTGCCTTGCCTCGAATTCGTTAATGGCCTTGTAGCGCCGCTCCAGTTCCTCGGGACTTGCCCAGCGGTGGACCCGGTGAATCAGGACGTCCTCGTAATGCGAGCGGTCAAAAACGCCCACCATCCCGGCCGCCGGCACTGCCTTCTCGATCCGCCAGAGGAAATCGTAGGATTTCTCCTCCGGGGTCGGCGCCTTGAAGGACTTGAGCTKGACACCCYGCGGGTCCATCTGGCCCATGACGTGGTTGACGATCCCGCCCTTGCCTGCGGTATCCATCGCCTGCAGGACCAGCAGGACGCGCTTGGTGCCGCCGAACCGGGATTCGGCGAAAAGCTGCTCCTGCAGGGTGGTCAGCTTGCCATCGAGCTCTGCCAGGAGCGCCTCGCCGTCGGATTTCCCGCCCGGGTAGCCCGGGGTGGAGTCCGGGTCGCAGTCCTTCAGCTTGAATTTTTTTCCGACCAGCAGCGTCTCGGCGGGGCGCCGCTCGAACATCACAGCATCTGTCATGGAAAGCCTCTTTCCAGTTTCGTGCAGCCGCTGCGCGGGCGAGTCCCCGAACTCCGCTGCTGACCGAAGCCTAGTTCCCCTTGTACCGGCTCAGGAAGTCCGCCATGCGGTTGATTGCTTCTTCGAGGTCCTTGACGTTAGGCAGCGTCACCATCCGGAAGTGGTCCGGACGGACCCAGTTGAACGCCCTGCCGTGGGACAGAAGAATTTTCTGCTCGCGGAGCAGGTCCAGGACAAATTTCTCGTCGTCGCGGATGTGGTAGACCTCGGGGTCCAGCTTCGGGAACAGATACATGGCCCCGCGGGCCTGCTGGGTGCTGACGCCCGGGATGGCGTTGAGCATGTCATAGGCCTTGTTCCGCTGTTCCAGGAGGCGCCCGCCGGGCAGGATCAGGTCGTTGATGCTCTGGTAACCGCCGAGGGCGGTCTGGATGGCGTGCTGGGCCGGCACATTGGCGCACAGGCGCATGTTGGCCAGCAGGTTGATGCCCTCGAGGTAGTCCGCGGCGGCCTTTTTCGGCCCGGAGATGGCCATCCAGCCGGCCCGGAAGCCGCAGACCCGGTAGGCCTTGGAGAGCCCGCTGAAGGTCAGGCACAGGACATCGTCGCCGGTGAGCGAGGCGAGGTTTACGTGTACCGCGTCTTCGTAGAGGATTTTCTCGTAGATTTCGTCGGCGAAGAGCACCAGGCCGTGTTTTTCCGCGAGGCCGACGATCTTCTTCAGCGTCGCCTTCGGGTACACCGCACCTGTCGGGTTGTTCGGGTTGATGACCACGATGCCCTTGGTGCGCGGCGTGATCTTCGCTTCCATGTCCTCGAGGTCGGGCTGCCAGCCGGATTCCTCGTCGCAGAGGTAGTGCACGGGCTTCCCGCCGGCCAGGGCAACCGAGGCCGTCCACAGCGGGTAGTCCGGGGTGGGGATGAGGACCTCGTCGCCGTCGTCGAGCAGGGCCATGAGCGACATTGTGATCAGTTCGCTGACGCCGTTGCCGAGGTAGATGTCATCCACGTGGATGTTCTGGATCCCGCGGGTCTGGTAGTACTGCGAGACGGCGGTGCGGGCCGAAAAAATGCCGCGCGAGTCGCTGTAGCCCTGGGCATGCGGCAGGTGGCGGATCATGTCCACCAGGATCGCGTCCGGCGCTTCAAACCCGAAGGGGGCCGGGTTTCCGATGTTCAGTTTGAGGATGCGATGACCCTCCGCCTCCATCTGCTGGGCGGCCTGAAGAATCGGTCCACGGATGTCGTAAAGGACATTATGAAGCTTGGTGGACTGCTTGAATTCTGCCATTCATCAAATATGCCATATGGAGGATGTTCTTCCGCTGAGACATGACTCACACGCGGGCGCCGCAGTAACAACAACGACGCCGGTGCCCGGGCTGTAAGCCCGGACACCGGCGTCGCAGGGTCGCCAGCGGTCTACTGCTGGGCGAGGCCCTTTTCCTTCAGCCACGCGTCGGCGGCATCTTTCGGGTTCTGCTTCTGGCTGCCGCTGACGGCACGGTTGAGGTTGATGAGGTCTTCCGTGGTGAGGACCTTGGACACGTTGTTCAGGGCTTCCTTCGCCTTGTCCGTCATCTTGGCCGTGTTGTAGAGCGGCAGCACCTGCTGGGCGATGAAGTTGTTCTTCGGATCCTCCAGCACCACGAGGTCGTTGTCCGGGATGGACGGGGTGGTGGTATAGATGTCCGCGACCTGGACCTGGTCCGAGAGCAGGGCCTTGAGCGTGACGGCGCCGCCGCCGTCGCTGAACGGCTCGAGTTTCTTGGGCACGCAGTTGTAGTTCTTCGCCAGGCCCGGCAGGCCGTAGGCGCGCTCGGCGAAGGTCGCCGGGGCGCCGATGACCAGATCGCCGCAGACCTTCGCCATGTCTTCGATGGACTTCAGCTGGTGCTTCTCGGCCGTGGCCTTGGTGACCACCATGGCGTCCTTGTCCTCAGCCTTGGAGGCATCGAGCACGGCCAGGCCCTGCGGGAGCTTGGTCGGGAGTGCCTTCGCGATGTCCTCGGCGGAGACCTCGGTGGCGTCCTTGTTTACATACAGCAGCAGGTTGCCGCTGTAGTCGGGAACGACGTCCACCGAGCCGTCCTGGACTGCTTTGATGTAGACCTCGCGCGAGCCGATGTTCGGCTTGGTGCTGGCGGTGACGCCCGCGGCGTTCAGGGCGCCGGCGTAGACCTCGGCGAGGATCTGGCTCTCGGGGAAATCAGCCGACCCGATCACCAGGGCACCGCCGGAACCGGAGGCGGCACCGCTGCTGGCCGGGGCCGAGCTCAGCGGGTTTGATGAGCCTCCGCAGGCGGACAGGGCCATGGCCAGGCCGACGCCGACGGCCAGGCCGCCGAATGCGCGCCGGCCAAGGCCTCGTTGGCGGGATTCCTTCATGACGTACCTCCTTGAACAACAGTCTCCGCGATCACGGGGTCTGTGAGATCAACCGCAGCCTGCTGGCTGCGGTTCGGCTTGGATGAGGCGCCCCGTGACAGGAACAGCCTCTGAATAAG
>NZ_JBFTZL010000134.1:0-10347 GCF_056406825.1 Arthrobacter sp. P1_A5
TCCCATGCCCCTGGACCGGCGTACATGTTCCGGCCCATGATGTAGGCGCCGGCGGCGAGGATGCCTTCGAGCTCGGCTGCGTTGGACTCGGCTTCTTCGAACATCCACCTGTGGAGGAGTTCTCCACCCCGGCCCAGGGGTTCCGTCATGCTTTGGTTTGGGCCCGCAACGAATCCGTCAAGGGAAATAGTCAGATCGCATGTGACTCTGCTCATGCGCCCATCATGCCAGCACTCGGCGGGGCCCTGACATATCAAGGCGCAGGCGTGCTAGCGGATTTGGAGTTGGCGGGTCAGCCGATCCGCTCGGCCAGGGACACGATAATCCCCTCCGGACCGCGCACATAGGCCATGCGCCAGATGTGCTCGTACTGGCCGATGCTGCCGACCAGCCCGTAGCCGTCCGCGGCCAGCTGGTCGACGACCGTCTGGAGGTCGTCGACCTCGAAGGCGACGTTGCGCAGCCCCAACTCATTGGCCATCGCCGCGGGCGATCCAGGCTGGTGGTCGGGCCGGACAAAGCTCGAAAGCTCCAGCCGGGTACCTCCGTCGGGCGGCCGCAGCATGACGATCTCCGTACGGGCGTCGGGGATGCCGATCACCGTGTCGAGGAACTCGCCCTCGACGAACATCGGCGTGCCCTCGACCTCGAGACCCAGCCCGACGAAGAACGCCGTCACCTCTTTGAGATCGGCAACGGTGATACCAACATGATCGAAACGCCGTACCTGTGACATGAGATCAATCCTCCGTTGTTCATCTTGTCGATCCATCGGAATTGCGGAGCCGACGGGGATTCTCAGCACAATCATCGGCGAAATTCTTCAGAGCCGCATCGCCGTCGTCCTCTGCGATGAAGCACTGACCGTTGGGGAGGAAGCCGTCCACGTAGCCGGGGTCCCGTTTCCACCCTGAGGGGAACATACTGGGGTGGTGAGGATCGACGCCGTGTCAGGGGCAGAGGGGAGGCGGCGGCCTGGGGCCGGCACGAGCCCGTATCCGCCGATCGCCGACTATGGGTTCTTGTCGGACTGTGAGGCCAACTGCTTGATTGCATCGAGCGGGCAGGTCGAGTGGATGTGCGTGCCGCGTCACGACTCACCGAGCGTGTTCTCCACTATCCTCGACCGCGCCGCGGGTGGCTTCAAGGTGGCGCCGTACGGCGTCCGGGAGCCCACTGCGCGCCGCTATCTCCCCGGCAGCTTGATCCTGGAGACCACGTGGCAGACCAGGACGGGCTGGCTGATCGTGAGGGATGCCCTGGTGATGGGCCCGTGGCACCACACCGACGAGAGGGCCGGCCGGTACCGCCGCCCGCCGACGAACTACGAAGCCGAGCATTGCCTGCTGCGCACCGTACGGTGCGTCAACGGTGCGGTTGAGCTGTCCGTGCTGTGCGAGCCGGTCTTCGGCTACGGCCAGCGCCGGGCACGGTGGGAGTTCTCCAGCCCCGGATACGGAGAGGCCGTGACCGCCAGCGGCGATGAGGGGGATCCGGTGCTGCATCTGACTACCGACCGCCGGCTGGGCATCGAGGACTCCATCGCGGTCATCCGCAGCCGGATGACCGAGGGCGAGCAGGCCTTTATCGCGCTCTCCTGGGGGTCGCTGCCCCCGCCGCGGACGTGGGAAGAAGCCACACGCAAGCAGTGGCAGACCACTGAATTCTGGAGGCAATGGATCACCGGGGGCGAGTTCCCCGACCACCCGTGGCGGGAGCAGCTGCAGCGCAGCGCGCTGACGTTGAAGGGCCTCACCTACGCGCCGACTGGAGCTCTGGTCGCGGCGCCCACCACCTCGCTGCCCGAGACGCCCGGGGGAGAGCGGAACTGGGACTACCGGTACACATGGGTGCGCGATTCCACGTTCGCGCTCTGGGCCCTCTACACCCTCGGCCTGGACCGGGAAGCCGACGACTTCTTCGCTTTCATCCGCGACGTCGCCGCCGAGGACGACCTGCAGATCATGTACGGCATCGACGGCGAAAGGGACCTTCCCGAGGTCACTGTCGAGGGACTCGGCGGCTACGACGGCGCCCGCCCCGTCCGGATCGGCAACGCTGCCGCCCACCAGCGCCAGCTCGACGTCTGGGGCATGATGCTGGACTCCGTCTACCTCCACGCCAAATCCCGTGACCAGCTTCCCGAGCCGCTCTGGCCCGTCCTGCTCCGCCAGGTCGAGCAAGCCGCCGCGCACTGGCGGGACCCCGACCACGGCATCTGGGAGGTCCGTGGCGACCCGAAGCACTTCACCTCCTCAAAGCTCATGTGCTGGGTCGCCCTGGATCGTGGTGCCCGGCTGGCGCGCCTGCACGGTCAGGCTGATTACGCCCGCAAGTGGGACGCCGTCGCCACGGAGATTCACGAGGACATCTGCCGCAATGGTGTCGACGACCGAGGCGTATTCGTCCAGTCCTACGGCACGATGAACCTCGATGCCTCGCTTCTCCTTGTTCCGCTCGTCCGATTCCTGCCCATCAGCGATCCACGCGTGCGCGCCACGGTCTTGGCCATCGCCGATGAACTCACCCGGGACGGACTCGTCCTGCGCTACCGCCCCGAGCAGACCGACGACGGTCTCACCGGCGACGAAGGGACCTTCACGACCTGCTCGTTCTGGCTCGTCTCAGCCCTGGTCGAGATCGGAGAGGTGGTACGCGCCAAGGCACTGTGCGAACGTCTGCTGTCCCTTGCCAGTCCCTTAGGCCTCTACGCTGAGGAGCTGGATCCGGTGAGCGGCCGTCACCTCGGCAACTTCCCACAGGCGTTCACCCACCTGGCCCTCATCAACGCGCTCGTGCACCTCATCCGCGCCGAAGAAACCAACCGCGCGGCGCAGTTCGCCCCGGCCCACCGCACGCCCTGATACGCAGACGAAGGTCAAGGTATGGATTGCAACGACGGGCTCACGCTTCCACGGGAAGCCGCCCTGACGCGGGTCCCGGAACCGGATGTTCTGCCCCGCCGCAGCCGTGCGGAGAGGTGACCGATCCGGAGAGGCAAGGAGCAGCCCATGTGGAGTGACGTGCAGGAATCCGGGCCCTCCGTTGTTGATTGCTTCCTTGGTTTTCCTGATGCGGACATGGGCAGGTCAAAGAAACGGACCGCCGTGAGGCGGTCCGCCAAGTGTGAATGGGATGGTTACTCGGCCTTGAAGGTGAGCGAATCGTCGCCGCTCGACCAGAGCAGCTTGCCGCTTTCATACGTCATTGCAATGGGCCGCTTCAGGAATTCCTGAACCCAGAGTCGCTGGTAACCCTCAGCGCCTACACATCCCTCAGCGCCTGTCGCAATCTTCCCGGCGACGGTGAGGATGTTGCCCTTGATGACCACCGGGGCGCCCAGGGGCCCGCATGGGGTCCGCACGGTCAGCAGCAGCTCACCGTTGATGGACGTGAGCTGAGCCTTGACGGCTCYGTTCGCCGCCCACGGGAGGGCTTTACCGTTCGATGCGGCTGAGACGCTGTCGTAGGTGGTGCACGGCGCTCCGGGCAGGAATGGGGCGCACGTTTGCTGCGGCTGGGATGTGGTGGCCGGGAGGGGAGTGGGTGCACTCTTGTCAGCTTGAGCGGATGCTGAGAGGGGCGTCGGCGTGGACTGCCCGCCAGGTGGCGTCGCTGCACATGAGGTCATGAGCAGTGAAGCCAGTAGAACGGAAATCTTGAGTGGCAGATGCCGAGCACGATCCATTATTCCCCCTAGGAATGAACGCTGAACCTGACCATAGACGTAGGACCTCTGATTGTCATTAGGTTTGGGTGACCAATTTTTGGGGCCCCTTCTTGCATGGGTAAGCGGGGAGGGGGACGAATAATTGACCACGCATTAGCCGAGCAATCCAACGGCAAATATCCGCCCCCAGCCCTGGGGTGGGAGGGACAATGAAGCCATGACCACACCCCAGGCAGCATTCGCGGCCTTCATGATCGCAGCCCTCATCTCAACCGCGATCTACTTCACCGTCACCTACCGACGCACGACCAAGAGGATCGCAGACAACGCCAACACCCAGGGGGAGGCGGCAATCGCCGTTGGCACCGACCAGCCGCGAAAGCCTGGTCTGGCAGCCAAGCTGAACTACCTCCTCTTCACGGACAAGCACCCGCACTTTGACGCGCGCGACAGCCACAACCACACCGCACCTCACAACGGGAGCACCAACCCGACCTCCACGGCCGCCAATCACTGAATCAGCGGCAGCGGCGGGTCATGACGCCACCCCAGCTACTCCACCACTCGCGCGGAACGGATCGGACAAGGAACCATGGACACAACACAAGCAGTAATCACAGCCCTCATCATCACGGCATTGATCGCAACGGTCGTCTACTTCGTCGTCCGCAAGAAGGTGGGCGCCGGTAACAAGCACCCTCACTTCGAGCCGCGCGCTACCCGCGACCGCGAACTGGGCAATGACGGCCGCTATTACCCGAACGCCACCCGGGTCAACGGAGGCTACAACGGCGGCGGCAGCCTCCCAGGCTGACGCCAACCCAGCTACTCGCAGCGGAAACCCCCGGAAATCACTGGATTCCCGGGGGTTTCCGCTTTGCGCACCCTCTGCATAACACTACAAAAACGCGGGGGAGTAGGACCCGAAAAGCCCATGGCGTAGGTTGAGCCCATGAACACCCGCCGCCGCCGACAGGCCACCCTGTGGACCCTGGCCATCCTGGCATCCCTCCTACTCACCGCCGCGGGCCTGGCCATGACATTCTCACTCATCCGCACCCCAGGGGAAGGCCCTGGCCACGCCCTAATCTTCGCCGGAACTGCCGCCTCGGCCGCTGCAGCCGCCTGGGCACGCCTGAGGGATCTTGGATGGCCGATAGTCCTGGCCGTCGCGGCACCGGCCCTGCTGGTCGGCTGGCCGGATGCCGTCATGCCCGACAGCTTCATTCCGCACCTCGGGGCCGTGTTAGCTCTACCGGCAGCGCTCATCGGGCTCATCATCGGGCTGGTGGCGGGCGGGCGGCCGGAGAGCGGCCACCAGGAGCAGGGTCTACCTCCCGGGGGCCATCCGGCAGGCGGGGGATGATGGCGGCATGGATGCATTACTGAGCTGGATGCGAAAGTCGCTCGAACGGTTCCGCACCCGGAAGGGGTATGTGTGGATCGTCCAGCATGACGAGTCGCCGCACGACACGATCCTTGGCGTGTTCGGCGACGAGCAAAGCGCCAGTGACTACGCCGATGTGATGGGCTTCCAATTCACCAACGGCGTGATCTGGGGAAGTACAAAATCGGGTCTCGGGTTGACTCCAGAGGGGAGCGGTCTCACGACTGAACCAAGCCCCTTCTGTAGCGTTATACATAGTTACCTTACATAATGCTGATTATCGGCGTTTAGATCTTGTGCGGTGGGAGGCCTTGGACGGGGCCTTGAGGCGGAGGAAGCTGGTCGAAATGTTGCTCTGGGCGGCGGCATCTTCGTCACCGAGCTCTGACCTCTTTGCGGGAGGAAAGAAATCCCGAGCCGGCAGTAAGAGCCCGGTCAACGAAAGAGCGATGAAGACGACCTGGTGGATATGGTCAGTACCCGGCGGAAGCTGACCAATCAGGTGGGCGGCCCAGAACAGCGGGTAGAACCAAAGTGCGTACCACGCCCAGGGTTCGCCTCGTCGATATGGCACGAGCACGATAAGACCGCCAAAAAGTCCCAGCCCGAACGAGGCGAGACCGTTCGCCCGATACAGCCCCACGTTTGCGCCCATCGGAACCGCAGCGACAATCGCGCCGAATGCCAGGAGGCCCGCGCTGACAATTGCGAGGCAGATCCGGCCGATCAGTAAGGGCCACCTTCTATCATGCACTAGGTCAGACTAACTGCCGCAGGTGAGTGCTCGCGCTCAGTCGTTGTTTTTAGCCGTGCGGGTACGCCCGTTCACAGGTTGATGCAACTTGCGGCGTGGTGAAGTGGCGTGGCTCCGAGGCGTCACCCCAGCCTCCTGCGGGTCCACGTCAGCCAAGCTAACGCCAGGACTCGATCAGCGGCAAACAGGCAAACAGGCCATCAGGCCAATTCTTCCGCAGGGTGCCGACGGGCTTACTCCCCCGCCGGCTCTCACTGAGGCCGCTTCGCCGCAGCTTCTGGCCGGGGTGTCAAGGGTGGTAGGCTGGCCCCAAATTCACCACTTTCACCACTTTCACCTACTTTCACCCTGGAGGTCCCGGTGCGGAACCCGTTCAAGCCCACCGCAGGGGCCACGCCGCCGGACTTGATTGGGCGGGCCGGGCTCTTGGATGAATTCGAGTACGGCCTGCAGCAAGGCTCGGGAGCACCCGGGCTTTTGACCATCATCACCGGATCCAGAGGCATCGGCAAGACAGTCATGCTGAGCGCCGCGGAACGGATCGCGGGAACTCACGGCTGGGCGGTAATCTCCCGAACAGCAAACCCCGGTTTCCTCGCCGGAATCGGCGACGACATGCTCCGGCTTGTCGAGGAACTCGGAGACGGGCCCCCAACACGGAAAATCACAGCATTCTCGGCGGCAGGGTTCGGACTAACAACGCAACTCCCCCAGGAACGGAGTGCCGACTGGCGACGGACCGGGAACGAACTTCTGCGGCTGTTGGACGCCAAAGGTACAGGACTCGTTATCACCATCGACGAGATACATGCGGTGGACCGCACAGAAATTTCCCAACTGGCCGCTGAAGTGCAGCATTTCATCCGCGACGGACTGCCCATCGGCCTCATCTTCGCCGGCCTGCCATCCGCCGTCTCCGACCTCCTCAATGAAGGAGTGGCGACCTTCCTGCGACGCGCCGACAGGATCAATCTCCACGAGGCAGCCATCGCCGAAGTCACCGCGTCCTACAGCGAGCTCTTCAGTGAGGGAGGGATAGACGTCTCCCCCGGCCTCGTCAGTGAAGCCGCGGAGGCTACGGAGGGCTACCCCTTCCTTATTCAGCTTGTGGGCTACTACCTCTGGCTGGAGGCCGGAAAGGCCGACTGGAAACTGGATGAKAGTAGCGTGCACAGCGCCATCAGCGCCGCTCACCGACGAAACACACTAGTAGTCGTCGAGTCAGCGCTATCGGATATCTCGGACAAGGACCGCGAGTTCCTCGACGCCATGGCCCTTCAGGATGGATCATCGGCAGCGGGCCTGATCGGAAACATCATGACGGCCAAGCCCAACGTGGTTTCCAAGTACCGAAAGAGACTCATCGCCGCGGGCCTGATCGAGTCAGCCGGCTACGGCAGGGTGGACTTCGCAATCCCCGGACTCCGCCAATACCTCCGCGAAACAGCGTCGGCCTGATGCAGTGACGGAACGTCAGCGGAGCTCCTCGACCAGCCCGATGATGATTCCGGCGGGGCCGCGGACGTAGCACAGCCTAGGGGGCCGGGAATTCTTGCCGTTGACGAATACCGTGCGTCGACAACATCCAGGAATCGGCGGAAAGTCCGCACCGGATCATGACGGAAGAAGCTCCGGGCCGGGCTCCTTGAGGAAGCCGGCCCGGAGCTCGTAACGGGTCACTCAATGACGGCGCCCGGCCCGGAGCCCGGATCAGGCGGAAATCTTGTCCGCCATGCCGGAGTGTGCCGCGCGGGCCGCCGGCACGCCGTCGCCGTCCTGGCCGTACAGCCAGTCGTTGTACCGGAAATCGTTGTCCATCCGGCTCTTGAAGAGCAGGTTGCGCAGCGTCCGGGCCAGCCCGGAGACGTGCCAGGATTCGCCCCAGACGCGGGCGGTGCGCTGGACCCTGGCGGTGCGGCCGGCGCGGAGGCWGTTGAATTCCTTGATCGCGCCGTCCCAGGCTGCGGGGTTGACGCCGGCGGCAGTGAACACGGTGCCGTTGGTGACGTCCTGCAGGACTGCTGCGTCCTCGAGCGCCTGGCAGGCGCCCTGGGCCAGGTACTGCAGCATCGGGTGCGCGGCGTCGCCCATCAGCACCATCCGGCCGGCCACCCAGTTTTCGATCGGATCGCGGTCGTACATGGGCCAGCGCATGCTGGTGCCTAGGTTTTTCAGCGCAGCCTGGACGGCGGGGACGCAGTCCTTGTACGCGGCCTCGAGCTCGTCGACTCCCCCGTATTGCTCCTCGCCGCGCTCAAAGGAGGCGGACTTGAAAACGGCCACGGTGTTCAGCAGCTCGCCCTTGCGCAGCGGGTACTGCACCAGGTGGCAGTCCGGTCCGAGGTAGACAATGACGTCCTCGAGGTCCGCTTTGGGTGTGTGTTCGGTTATGGGCACGGTGCCGCGGTAGGCGACGTAGGCCGAGGGGACCGGCTCGTCGCCGGCAACGAGCGGGCGCAGGGTGGACTTGAGCCCGTCGGCGCCGATGACGACGTCGGCCTCGTAGTCCACGCCGGCGGCCGTGTGAGCCACTCCCCTGCCGTTCACGGTCTCCACGCTCTCGACCATGACATCGTTGACCAGTTTCACGCCCGCCGCTTCGCAGCCCTCGAGCAGGACCCGGTGCAGGTCGCTGCGGTGGATCACCACGTAGGGCGCACCGTAGCGTTCCTCGAATTCCCCGCCGAGGCTCTGGCGCGTGAGCTCCTCGCCGGTGACGGCGTCGCGGAAGACCAGGTGCTTGGGCTGGACGCCAATCTCCAGGGCCTTGTCCAGCAGGCCCCAGCGCTTCAGGACGCGGGAGGCGTTGGGCGCCATCTGCAGCCCAGCGCCGACCTCGCCGAATTCGGGGGCCCGCTCCACGAGGGTGACGTTGGCGCCGCTTTCCCGCAGCGCGAGGGCTCCGGCCAATCCGGCCATTCCCCCTCCGATGACGAGGACATCAGTGGACAGTCCGTCGGTGGACAGGAAACTGGTTGACGGGACGTGCTCAGACATTGCTTGCTCCTGTTAGTGAAGGGGAGGTTGAGAGTTTTGATTTGAGTTTGAGCCCGACGGCGGCCAGCAGGACCGCTGCTATCGCGGCTGCACCGGCGAAGGCCAGGAAATTGGAATTGACGCCCAGTCCGGCAGCCAGCAGGAGGCCACCGATCTGGGGTGCGGCGACGGCGCCGATGCGGCCCGTCCCCAGCGCCCAGCCCAGCGCGGTCCCCCGCAGGTGCCCGGGATAGTGGCTCGCGACGGCGGCGATGATGAGGCACTGGGTGCCGTGGGTGCCGACGCCGGCGAGGACCAGCATGAGGTAGACGACCGTCACGGGTGGTCCCGTAACCAGGACCACGAGCGCGCCGGCGGCGACGGCGGCCGCGGCGATCGCCGTCGGGATCGGGCCGAACCGGGTCCCGGCCCAGGCCGTGATGACCGAGCCGGCCACCGCACCCAGGTTGAGGGCCAGGGCGAAGGTCAGGGCTKAGCCCAGGTTGTACCCGGCCAGCTGCATGAGGTTGGGCAGCCAGGTTCCCAGCCCGTACCAGGCGAACAGGGTAGCGATTGTCGCGAGGGCGAACAGCAGGCTCACCCCCAGGTAAGGGGCGCGGAGCAGGGACTTGAAGCCGATCGGCTCTTTGAGGTTGCGAGTTCGCCTGTCCTCGGCGCTGACCGGGGCCAGCGTCTCGGGCAGGTATTTCAGTCCGAGAGGCACCACGATCATCAGTGCGAGCACGGCCACGAGGAACATGGACTCCCAGCCGAAAGCAGGGATCAGTTGGATGCCGACGAGGGCGGCGATGGACCCGCCGATCGGGACGCCGGACATCATCAGGGTGGCGATGGTAGACCGCCACTTAGTGGGGACCAGTTCGGCAACGAGGGCGTTCGCCGAGGGCACCAGGCCACCGAGCCCAATGCCCGCCAAGAGCCGCAGCCCCCCGAAGACGGCTGCGTTGGGGGCGAAGGCGCAGAGGATGGTGAAAATCGAGAAGACGATGGCACAGCCCAGGATGGTGCGGCGGCGGCCCCACGAGTCGGCCATCCGGCCGGCGAAGATCGCCCCGATCATCATGCCGACGAAAGCCATGGAACCAATGGTCCCGGCGGTGGCCTTGGTCAGCCCCCAACCGGTCTCGGAGATCAGGGAGGACTGGACCGTGCCGTAGACGATCAGGTCGTAGCCATCGAAGACCACCAACAGCCAGCAGACCAGGACGGCGGCTGCCGAGCCTTTGGAGAACCGTGATGCAGGCCCACCAACGGTAGAGGGGGCAGGGGCCCCCGGCGAAGACCGTTGCGGCACTGCAACAGATTGTGTGTGATTCATGCCACTCACTGTCCTAGCCGCCGCAGGTGAACCACAATACAATTCTGATGTGCAGAACAACCCATCCGGCAGAGCGGCCCGGAAGCCCGTCCAGAAACGGCCCACCTATTCCATCGAGGCGGTGGACAACGCGCTGCAGCTCCTCCAGCTGCTCCGCGACGGCGGAGCACTCCGGCTCAAGGACGCCGCCGAGGAGCTGGGCGTGGCGCCCTCCACCGCCC
>NZ_JBFTZL010000135.1:0-10155 GCF_056406825.1 Arthrobacter sp. P1_A5
CTGGAAGCCGGTGTCATCGCCGGGGCGCTCGCCGCCGGTGCGCTCGTGGAAGTGTTCGCGGGCCAGCTGCAGCTGGTGCTCCTGGTCCCCGCGGTGGCCGTCTCCGCATGCTGGTTCGCCGTCAGGTTTGGCGTGCCGGAGTCGCGGGAGCGCAGCGGCGGACGCGTGGACACCCGTGGCTTCACGCTCCTCGCCCTCGGGCTGCTGCTCATCACGTCCGGGCTGACCTTCATGCGCCTCAACGGGGCCGGCGCGTGGTGGCCGTGGGCGCTGGTGGGAGCCGGAATTCTGGTGTTCGTTCCGTTCGCGCGGTTCGAGCTGCGCGCGGCCGATCCGCTCGTCGACATCCGAATGCTGCGGGGTAAGTCCATGTGGCCCGTCCAGCTGACCGCCGGGCTCTTTGGTGTCTCGGTGCTCGGCGCGCAGGCCCCGCTGTCCACCTTCGCCCGGACAGATCCCGCGCTGCACGGCTACGGCCTCGGGCTGCGCGCCGGGCACGTCTCCATCATCATCGGCGTCTATGTGCTGGCGCTGCTGGTGGGCGCGCTGCTGTACCCGGTGGTGACCCGCCGGCTCACTCCGCGCTGGACCCTCGTGGGCGCCGCCACGCTCGTGGGCCTGGGCTACCTGCTGTTCCTGCCGTTCCACGGCAGTCTGATCCAGGCGCTGGCCAACATGGCGATCGCCGGTGTCGGCTCCGGGGCCCTCGTGGCGGCGCTGCCTTCGGCGGCCGCCGCGGCCGCCCCCCTCAACCGGACCGCGATGGCCACGGGTTTGACCAACACCACCAAGACCATCGGCGGAGCCTTCGCGTCCGCGGTGTTCGGCATCGCCCTGGTCAGCCACGTCCTGGCCGAGGCCGGGGCCGGCGCGGGGGACGCCGGTCAGACCGCGGCGCCGCTCGCCGGCTACCTCACGGTATGGACCATCTGCGGGGTCACCGGGCTTGCTGCGGCTGCCGCGCTGGTGATGGTGCCCCGTCTGGCCTTCTCCGATCCGGCGGCCGTGGCCGCCGCACCGCTTAGGGCCGGCTCGCACTAGGGGTGGCCTTCCTCCCCGGCGACTGAGGAAGTATGTTCTTAGCGTGACGGGTAGGCGGAGGTACCAGCGGGGGCGGACGGCGGCCGCGGCTGTCCTGGTGGCAATCGGCTTTTTGGTTTCGGGATGTTCGGCACCTACCGTACTGGCCCCGGCGAGTCCGGTGGATGCGCGTGCCGTGCTGGAGGATTTCAAGTCCCGGGACATGGTGGGGCATTTGCAGGCGCTGCAGCGGGTGGCTGACGCCAACGGCGGGAACCGGGCCGCGGGGACCTCGGGGTATGAGGAGTCGGCCCGCTACGTCGAGGAACAGCTGCGGGCGGCCGGATACTCACCGGTGCGGCAGAGCTTCTCTTTTCGGCGTGATGGCCGGGGCAAGGCGCGGGTAGAGTCCTTCAACATCCTCGCCGACACGGTTGGCGATGCCGGGCACACCGTGGTGGTGGGCGCGCACCTGGATTCCGTGCAGGAGGGCCCGGGCATCAACGACAACGGCAGCGGGGTTGCGGCGGTCCTGGAGACCGCGCGGTGGATGAAGGAGGCCGGGATCACCCCGGCCAACCGGGTCCGGTTCGCGTTCTGGGGCGGCGAGGAGGACGGCCTGTACGGGTCCCAGCACTACGTCGATGAACTCAGTGCGGCCGAGATCGGCCAGACCGCGGCGAACCTGAACGTGGACATGGCGGCCTCGCCGAACGGTGTGCGGTCCGTTCATGACGGGGACGGATCGGATTTCGGCGACGCCGGCCCGGCCGGGTCCAAGGCGATCGAGGACGTCTTCTTCCGCTACTTCCAGGAGAACGCGCTGCCGGCCGAGACCACGCCCTTTGACGGCGGCTCGGACTACGACGCCTTCCTCTCGGCCGGCATTCCCGGCGGCGGGCTGTTCACCGGCGATGTCGAGAAGAAGACCCAGGCCCAGGCACAGTCCTTTGGCGGGGCGGCCGGCAAGGTACTTGATCCCTGCTACCACGAGGCCTGTGACACGATCGCCAACACCAACCCGGAACTGCTCACCGAAATGTCCGGCGCCCTGGCCTACGGCACCGTGGCCTACGCGATGGCCAAGACCGGCTAAACACCAGCTTCGCCTTTCAAACGACTATCAAATCAAACGACTCTCAAAACGGTGTCCCGTCCCTCGCCGCGTTCGTCGTCCCCGTTGGCCGAGGAAGTCGGATGTCCATGGCGCCGGCGCCCATGTCCGCCGGATGCCCGGCGGCCCGCATTTTTCCGAGTAGCCCGGGGTTGCCGAAGGTGAGAAACGCTGCCGAATCGGGTAGTTAATCAGCCGTTTGAGGGGAAAAGACAGGTACCCGCTACTCAGGTGCTGTGAGTTTCCTGAGTTTACGATAAGAAACGGAAAAGCATTTGGGCAGGCGTCTAGGATCTGCCCAGTTCCCGCCTAGAGCACCTCTATACGGGAGTACATACGGGCCCCGTGAAAGCAACCGTCAGTGCGCCGCAGGCGCTGCACTGTCCCCTTCCCGCGCCCGTCATCCGGAAAACCCGGGTTGTGTTTGCGCTCGGGCATCTTCGCCAGTCGGAAGTACGGGGGACATCGACAGATGGATATCTTCGAAAGCTTGGAGTCCGAGGTCCGCAGCTACTGCCGCAGCTGGGACACCGTGTTTGAACGTGCGTCCGGCAGCAGCCTCTACAGTGAAGACGGCAGAGAATATTTGGACTTCTTTTCCGGCGCCGGAGCACTGAACTACGGGCACAACAACCCGGTGCTGCTGCAGCCGCTGGTGGACTATCTTCTCTCCGGCGCAATCGTTCATTCACTCGACATGAAAACACCGGCCAAGCGGCAATTCCTGGAAACCTTCCGGGAGTTGATCCTCGAGCCCAGGAATTTGGACTACAAAGTCATGTTCCCCGGACCGACGGGAACAAACTCGGTGGAGGCAGCCCTGAAGCTTGCCCGGAAGGTTACCGGCAGGCAGCATGTCCTGAGCTTCACCAACGCGTTTCACGGGATGACCCTGGGATCGTTGTCGGTCACGGGCAATTCAATGAAACGGCAGGGAGCCGGCGTCCCGCTGACGAACACATCGAGCATGCCCTATGACGGGTTCTTCAATGGTCAGATGCCGGACTTTCTGTGGCTCCGGCAAGCCCTGGAGGACAGGGGATCGGGCATCGATAAGCCCGCAGCGGTGATCGTCGAAACCGTCCAGGGCGAGGGTGGGCTCAGGGCTGCCCGGGCGTCCTGGCTGCGAGGCCTTGCCGAGCTGTGCCGGGAACACGACATCCTGCTCATCGTGGATGATGTGCAGGCYGGCTGCGGACGGACCGGGAACTTCTTCAGCTTCGAGGAAGCGGGGATCACTCCGGATATCGTCTGCCTGTCGAAATCCATCTCGGGCTTTGGACTGCCTTTGGCACTGACACTGTTCAAACCCGGACTGGATATTTGGAAGCCTGGCGAGCACAACGGAACTTTCCGGGGGCACAACCCGGCTTTCGTCACCGGCGCCGCTGCCCTGGAGCACTACTGGCGGGACGGCAGCTTCCAGTCAAGCGTCGCGGGGCTCAGTTCCCAGCTCCACGAGGGGCTTACCCAGATCGCAGCGGGCGTCGAAGGCGCCACGGTCCGTGGCCGGGGACTGCTCGCGGGTGTTTACTACCCCAACCCCGAAACTGCGGAGAAGATTGCGGCCGAATCCTTCGCCCGTGGTCTGCTCGTGGAAACGTCCGGACCCGAAGGTGAAGTGGTCAAGACGATGCCCGCGCTGACTATCAGCCCCGAGGATCTTCAGAAGGGACTCGATATTCTCGCTGCAGCCGCGGTGACTGTGACCGGGGAGCCGGTGGCCTTGGGATCAACCATTTGAGCATCCGAACAGGGCAAAACGGCTCAAAGGGGCCAGTGCCCCTTGCAAGAATCGAAGTAGATTTCGGGGAGCAAAATGGGTACCCGCAAGGCAACAGCTTTCAACGACAGTGATCTAGCGGAGACCGACCGGGCGATTCCCCCGGGTAGTGTCATTGTTCAAAAGTTTGGCGGTTCGTCTCTGGCGGATGCCGCGGGTATCCTCCGGGCAGCCGAGCGGATCGCCAAAACACGGACCAACGGCTATCGGGTCGTGGCGGTGGTGTCCGCCATGGGGGACACCACCGATGAACTCTGCGATCTTGCCGCGGAAGTTTCCGCCCGGCCGCTGCCTGTGGACCTTGACGCCCTGCTGAGCATCGGCGAGCTTGTGTCCTCGGCCCTTTTGGCGATTGCCCTGGCGGACCTCGGCCAGCTGCCCCGCACATTTACCGGCAGTGCGGCCGGCCTCATCACCGACAACATCCACGGCAAGGCACACATCACTGATGTCAGGCCGGACCGCGTCCGCAGCAGTCTGGCCCGTGGCGAGGTCCCCATCGTCGCAGGATTCCAGGGCAGGACGCAGAAACGGAACAGGGTGACCACGCTCGGCCGTGGCGGCTCGGATCTCACCGCGGTCGCCCTGGCCGCTGCGCTCGAAGCCGATATTTGCGAGATATACACGGACGTCGACGGCGTCTACACCGCGGATCCCCGGGTTGTCCCGACGGCGCGGAAGATCGAGATCCTCTCTAGCGAGGAAATGCTTGAGTTCGCCGCCTCCGGCTGCAAGGTACTGCACCTGCGGTGTGTTGAATACGCCCGCCGGTTCGGTATTCCGATCCATGTGAGGTCCTCCTTCGTGCCGGAGCCCGGGACGTTGATCCTGCCCGGCCTTGACCGTCATCCACCGCTCCAGCCCGCCAGGGAACAACCCGAGGTGACCGCAGTAGCCGGGGTCAACTCGGCGTCGAAAATCACTGTGGTGGGAATTCCGGACCAGCCGGACAGCATGGCGCGCATCTTGCATGTCCTCTCTCGTTCCGGGGCGCATGTCCAGGCAATTGTCCAAAATACGGCCGGCCCCGGCCCGAGGCGTTCCGACGTTGCCCTGATCGTGCCTGCTGCCCATGCGGGCAACGCCCTTGCCGTGCTGGATGCCGAAAAGGGAAGCATTGGATTTGAAGGTTTGCAGCACGAGGACCGGGTAGGCCGGGTGTCCATTACTGGACTGGGCATGCGGTCGTCCCCGGAAATCTTCTGCACCTTCCTCAAGGCCCTGTCCGACGCCGACGTGGAGCTCGATCTCGTCGACATCTCCGAGACGTCCGTGGGGGCTGTCACGCACGCCGACCGGCTCGCGGATGCCGAGCGCGCTGTCCGGCGGGCCTTCGGCATGACCCCGGCGGACGAGGCAACGGCGGCCGGTCATGAAGGCCATCTCACACCCGCTGTTGGCCCCCCGCTCCAGACGTGGGTCCCGATTTCCGGCCAGGATATGACCCCTGTTCCGGCGGGCGACAGAACTGTGGCACGTCACTTCTAGCGAAGGAGCTAAAGGATGGGCAAGACCGCGAGGACCGGCAACGGCCTCACCAGACCTCCCGAGTTGCGGGGAATCATGTCGATGATCGGCGGCTCGGAAGGCGGAACTGTCCTCACGTCGGCTGCGCCCGATCAGGCCGCTCGCTGGCAGCGGGGCGAGCGGTTGGACCGGCTGTTTGAGGATAGTTGCGACCGCTTGCGGGAACAGGGGCGCGGCGACCAGGTTGCAGTCGATGCGGGGGACGTTGTCCTGACGTACACGGAGCTGGATGAACGGGCGAACCAGCTGGCGCGGCATCTCCTGGTGTGCGGTGCCCGGCCGGGTGACCGCATCGCCCTGCTGTTTGACCAGCCATGGCGGGCCTACGTGGCAATGCTGGCTGTTCTGAAGATCCACGCGGCCTATGTTCCCCTGGACCCTGGGTTTCCCCCTGACCGTCTTCAGTACATTGTCGAGGACGCCAACGTGGCCATGGTCCTGTCTCTGTCCCATCTGAGGGATCTGCTGCCTGAGGTAGCCGCCGTCACGGTGTGCGTCGATGATGTGCAGGCCCAGATCGACGCCGAGGAATCCTCCCGTTTGGGAACCGCGGACCATGGCGGAACCAAGGATGAGCTGGCATACATTATCTACACCTCCGGCTCGACCGGCCGGCCCAAGGGCGTGGCAGTGGAGCAGGCCAGCATCTGCAATTTTGTCCGGGTGGCCTCTGACATCTACGGGATTGAGTCCACTGACCGCGTGTACCAAGGCATGACGATCGCCTTCGAYTTCTCGGTGGAGGAAATCTGGGTTGCCTGGATGGTCGGAGCCACGCTGGTGCCCAAACCGGGCCGGTCCAGCATGCTGGGTGCCGAACTCGCTGAGTACCTGCAGGAAAAACGGATCACCGCCCTTTGCTGCGTTCCAACGCTGCTGGCCACGCTTGACGAGGACCTGCCCGATTTGCGGTTCCTGCTGGTCTCAGGAGAGGCGTGCCCGAAGGATCTCGTGATGCGCTGGCACCGCCCCGGCCGGCGCTTCCTGAACGTCTACGGCCCCACCGAAGCGACCGTGACTGCCACCTGGTCGGTCCTGGACCCGGACCTGCCCGTGTCCCTCGGAGTGCCCTTGCCCACCTACACCGCGGTCATTGTGGATCCCGCCGAGCTTCGGGCCCTGCCGCGCGGTGAAATGGGAGAAATCGGCCTCGCAGGGGTGGGGCTGGCGCGCGGGTACGTGAACCGTCAGGACCTGACAGAGCGGGCCTTTGTCCCGGATTTCCTCGGAATTGAGAACAATCCCTCCGGCCGGATTTATCGCACCGGGGACCTCGGACGGGTGAACGACGACGGGCAGCTCGAATATTTCGGCCGGATCGATACCCAAGTCAAAATACGTGGCTACCGCATCGAACTGAGCGAAATAGAATCCGTCCTCCTGCAGCTCCCCGGCATTGCACAGGCAGTCGTACAGACGTATGAGCCGGAACAAGGAACCGTGGAGCTGGCCGCCTACTACACCCTGCGCCAGGACGTGGAGGGCGTGGATGCTCATGACCTCCACCGGATGCTGCGCACCAGGCTCCCCGGATACATGGTTCCTGCCTATTTTGAACAGCTGGACTCCATTCCCATGATGGCCAGTGACAAAGTGGACAGGAAGCGGCTACCCCGTCCCGAGCACAGGATCAGCCGGGCGGCTGCGGGGTCCTTCACTGCCCCCACAACCGCCGCCGAAGAGGCCCTGGCCGCGCAGCTTGGCACCGTCCTGAGCCTTGAGAAGGTTTCCACCGATGCCCACTTCTTCAACGACCTTGGCGCCGACTCGCTGTTGATGGCCCGCTATTGCGCCCGCATCAGGAAAGAAACCGCCCTGCCCGCAGCCGCGATGCAGGATATCTATGAGAACCCGACGGTCCGGCAGCTCGCCGCCTGCCTCGAAGCCCGGCACAGTGAATCCGTCCTCGTTGCGGCCGTAGCAGAGACCGACGCTGTACCCCCGGTTCCGATGCCACCACCCAGCACCTTCCAGTTCGTCATGTGCGGGGCAATTCAGTTGCTGATTTTCCTGGCTTACACTTCGTACGCTGCTTCCCTGCTGATTATCGGCTTCCAGTGGACATCCGGGGGCAGCAATCCATTTGACATGTGGCTGCGGTCCATTGGTTTCGGCGCCGCCATGTTCCTGATCCTTTCCGTGACCCCGATCCTCGCCAAGTGGATTCTGGTTGGGCGGTGGAAGCCGGGCAACATCCGAATATGGAGTCTGGCTTATCTCCGTTTTTGGGCAGTCAAGACACTTACCAGGGCAAATCCACTGGTCTTGTTCGTCGGCTCTCCGCTGTATGTGGTGTACCTGCGGCTCCTGGGTGCAAAGATCGGCAAGGGGGTGGTGATCTTCTCCCGGAAGGTGCCCGCGTGCCCGGACCTGCTCAGCGTCGGTGACAACACAGTCATCCACAAGAACTCCTCGTTCCAATGCTATCGGGCACGCTCGGGCATGATTGAAACCGGTCCCGTGATGCTGGGCAGAAATGTCCTTGTGTCGGAGAAAACCACGTTGGACATCGCTACGTCGATGGGAGACGACACTCAGCTGGGACATGCTTCATCGTTGCAGACCGGGCAGGTTGTACCTGGTGGACAAATCTGGCACGGTTCGCCTGCTGCGCGCACCAACACCAATTACCTGCGTGTCCCGCCCACTAATTGCGGCACGCGACGCAGGGTCATTTTCAGCCTTCTCCAGTTGTTCAACCGTTTGGTCCTGGTGGTTCCGGCGGGCCTTCTCGGGCTGGCCGTGCTCCTGCCCCCCTACCTGAGCACGGGACACCTGCAGCCGGGCTCCCCAAACTTTTTCATAGACGTACTCGCCGTAACAGTGGTTCTGTTCGTTGTCGGGCTGATCACCGGCCTGATCATCATCTTCAGCATCCCGCGTTTGCTCAAYCGCTTCATCAAGCCGGAAAAGGTCTATCCGCTGTACGGCGTGCACTTCACCATCCAGCGCATGATCGCCCGCGTGTCCAACGTCAAACTGTACAAAGATGTCTTCGGCGATAGTTCGTACATAGTGCACTATCTGAAGGCCTTGGGTTATAACCTCGGCAGGGTGGAGCAAACCGGGTCAAACTTCGGCCCCACACTGGCCCACGAGTCGCCGTTCCTGAGCTCAGTGGGAACAGGAACTATGGTCGCGGACGGCCTCAACATGATGAACGCCGACTTCTCAAGCACGTCGTTCCGTCTCTCGCGGGTCCACCTGGCTGGCCACAACTTTCTCGGTAATGCCATCAGTGTTCCGATCGGATCCAGGGTCGGGGAGAACTGTCTCTTGGCCACGAAGGTGATGATTCCGATCGACGGTCCGATCCGTGCGGATGTGGGCCTGCTGGGGTCACCGCCGTTCGAGATTCCCCGGTCTGTTCAGCGTGACGCCCAATTTGATGAACAGACGATTGCAGAGGCGCGGAACAGCGCTCTCCCGGCAAAGAACCGGCACAACATCCTGAGCATGGTGCTGTTCCTGGCCGTGCGCTGGTTCCTGTTGTTTGTTGCCACGTTTAGCGCCGCCGTTGCCGTGTCGGCATTCAGCTTCCTCGGTGTGCTGGCGATCGCAGCCATGATGCTCACCTTGCTGCTGTTCCGCGTACTGATTGCCGTGCTTGTTGAGCGCTCGGTCATGGGCTTCCGCCACCTGAAGCCGCAATACTGCTCCATCTACGACCCCTACTTCTGGCGGCACGAACGTCTATGGAAGCTGCTGGCCATGCCGGGCTTCAACGGAACCCCGTTCAAGCCCGTGATCTGGCGAATGCTGGGCGTCAAGGTCGGCAAGCGGCTCTACGATGCCGGCGCCAACATACCGGARAAAACTCTTGTGGCTATCGGTGATGATTGTGCGTTCAATGAAGGAGCCACCATTCAGGGCCACTCCATGGAAGACGGGGCCTTCAAGTCCGACTACATCGTTCTCGGCAACCGCTGCTCCCTTGGCGTGGATTCGTGGGTCAACTACGGGGTGACGATGCAGGATGGTTCGTCACTCGGTGCCGACGCCCTCTTGATGAAGGGCGAAGACGTCCCGGAAGATGCAACCTATACCGGCAACCCGGCGCGCGAGGTGACGGTCCCCGCAGCACCGTCAACCCTCGCGGCCTTGGTGTCCAGCGGGCCCCGTCACAGGGACGGCGTCGCGGCGGCTGGTGGCCGCCCGAAGCCCTCTAGGGGATCCCACGGAACCCATGCAGCACATGGCGCCCGTGGCACCCACGGGACGCTCCCGGCATCGCGGGACAAGGCAGGGACGCCGGGTTCTGGTTCCTAGTGCGAACTGGTTGGCAGGGGAGCGTCTTCGGGGAAGTCGTCGGGGAAGTCCTCGGTCACGGCCGGCCCGGAATGGCGTCCACGGCGCAGCGACTTCTGCAGTGCCCTGCGCTCGCGCCGGCCTTCCACGAGCCGGTACAGCACCGGGACCAGGATGAGTGTGAGGGCGGTGGAGGAGATCAGGCCGCCGATCACCACGATCGCCAGGGGCTGGGAGATGAATCCGCCGCCGCCAGTCAGTCCCAGCGCCATCGGTGTCAGGGCGCATACCGTGGCGAGCGCCGTCATGAGGATGGGGCGGAGGCGCTGGCGGGCGCCGTGCGTGATCGCGTCCGCCACGTTCATCCCGGKTTCGCCGTTGCGCGGCTGGCGGTACTGGTTGATGAGGTCGATCAGCACAATCGCATTGGTCACCACGATGCCCACGAGCATCAACATGCCGA
>NZ_JBFTZL010000136.1:0-10030 GCF_056406825.1 Arthrobacter sp. P1_A5
GTCCCGGGCCTCGTCCTGGCGGACCTTCTCCGCGCCGGTGGAGATCTCAGCGCGGAGGTGCTCCGGGCCATACCCGAACGCGTCCACCAGGTCCAGGGCGTGCGGGCGGATCTTCACGAGCAGGCGGTTGATGTATTCGCCCACAGTGCGTCCGCGCTGCATCGACAGCCTGCCGTTCATGAGGTACCAGGACAGGTTCTTCTCGATCAGGGACAGGCCGAAGAGATCGCGCAGCCACGTCAGGACTTTGTGCGTGCCCGGGTCTGTCACCTTGCCGAGGGCCTCGGTAAAGGCCTCCCACTGCAGCAGTTCCGCATGGGCCTGGGCGGCTTCGATGAGTTCGTGCTGGTGGGCGTTGAACAAGGCGGCGCCCTGCTGCTGCGGGAGCTTGTTCGCGCCCTTGAGGGCCGTGGCCACCTCCGCGACCATGGTCTGGACGCGGTCCGTGAGCAGAGTTCGCTGGCTTGCTTCGTCCTTGATCGCCAGCGCTGCCTTCTGTACTGATCCGGTGTCGGCCACGAACTGGGCGACGCCGCGCAGTCCGGTGCGGTGGATCGCAGCACCGGTGGCCTGGCCCACGACATAGCGGGCCAGCACGCCGACGTTGACGGTGCGGAATTCCTTGGCGTAGTCCGCCAGCAGGCGCTTGGCGACCAGCTGCAGCAGGACCGTGTTGTCGCCTTCGAACGTGGCGTACACGTCGAGGTCGGCGCGGAGGGAGGCGAACCGGTTTTCGATCAGGAATCCCGCACCACCGCAGGCCTCGCGGCATTCCTGCAGCGTATCCAGGGCGTGCCAGGTGCTCAGCGGCTTCAGGGCCGCGGCCAGGGTTTCGAGGTCCTGGCGGTCCTGGTCGGTGTCGTGGCGGCCGGAGAAGACGTCGTCGAATTTCTGCAGCAGCTGCTCGCTGGCGAAGCTGGCGGCGTACGTGGTGGCCAGCCGGGTGAAGAGCCGGCGCTGGTGCCGCTGGTAGTCCAGCAGCACTTCCTCGTCGGTCTGCGAGGAGGCATTGAACTGCCGGCGTTCGGTGGCGTACTGGATGGCGGTTTTCAGGGCCAGCTTCGACGCCGTCACTGCGGCGCCGTCGAGGGAGACCCGGCCCTGGACCAGCGTGCCGAGCATGGTGAAGAAGCGGCGGCCCGGGCTGGCGATGGGGGACGTGTAGTTGCCCTCGGGGTCGACGTCGCCATAGCGGTTCAGGAGGTTGGTGCGGGGGATCCGGACGTTCGTGAAGTGCAGCCGGCCGTTGTCGATGCCGTTCAGGCCGCCCTTGACACCATCGTCCTCGCCCCCGATGCCCGGCAGGAACTCCTTGGTCCCGGGGTCCCGGAGGTCCATGTAGAACGCGTGCACGCCGTGGTTGACGCCCTTTGTCACCAGTTGGGCGAACACGACGGCGGCCAGGCCATCGGTGGCGGCGTTGCCGATGTAGTCCTTCCACGCTGCCCGGAACGGTGTGTGGACCACGAACTCTCCGGCGGCGGGGTCGTAGGTGGCGGTGGTGGCAATGCTGGCCACGTCCGAGCCGTGCCCGGTCTCGGTCATGGCGAAGCAGCCTGGGATCTCCAGGCTCATGATGCCGGGCAGCCATTTCTCGTGGTGTTCCGCGGTGCCGAGGTGGTTCACTGCGGAGCCGAACAGGCCCCACTGCACGCCGGCCTTGATCTGCAGCGACGGGTCGGCGATGACCAGTTCCTGGAAGCCGGCCACGTTGCCGCCGTGGTCATCGGAGCCGCCCACGGACTCCGGAAATGCGCGGTGGACGGCGCCATTGTCCACCAGGATCCTGAGCTGCCCGAAGACGCGTTGGCGGTGTTCTGTGTGGGTCTGGCCCTCGATCTTGTGCAGTTCCGGGCGGCCGGCGAGGCCCCTGGACTTCAGCCGGATGTCGGCCCACTTGCCGAGCAGCTGTTCGCCAAGGGCCGCGACGTCGACGGCGGGGGCCCCAGGGGAACCGGGCTGGCCGGAACGGCCGGCTGCCGTGGTTGCCGCCGGCTGTTGTGGTTGCGGCCGGCGGAGTGCGTTGCCGGTAGTGCGGTCGGCTAGTTCAGTCATGTCGTTTCCTTCTGTGGTTCTGACAATCTTTGGTGCTGACAGTTCAGGTCGCGGACGTGGGCCGGTGTGCCGCTGCTACGGCGCGCCCTGGCCTGCCGGGTCTGTTGCTTCCGTTTGTGCTGCTTCTTCTTCGGGACGAGGTGCCTGCAGCTCGGGGGCGATGCCGAAGCAGAGCCAATCCGTGATCTGCCGCGCCATGGCCTCCTGGCCGGGCTTCGCCGGTCCGGGCGGGCTGGCGAGCCACTGTTCGCCGGCATTCCGGACCAGCYCGATCGCGGCGTTGGGCCAGTAGCCGATCACGGCTTCCTTGTCCTGGCCGCCGCCCAGATGGCTGCGCATCGGCCGGGCAATCATGTCGCTGATGGCGGCGAAGAAGTGGCTCAAGGCTCCCGCAGTGGACATGGACGGGCCGGCCGTTTCGGGCTCGCCGGAAGCATGGCGCGTGACGAACGTGTAGACATTCGGGCTGGTCTCGGCCATTTGGAGGTACGCGGACACCATGGCGAACAGGCCTTCGCGGGGCGTCTGGGCGCTCTGGGCCGCCTCCTGGATGCGCCGCTGCATCTGGCTCAGGACCACCTCGCCCACGGCCTGCTGGAGTCCGGCTTTGTCGCCGAAATAGCGGTAAAACACGGACTTCGACGTTCCCGCGGCTGCGGCAATGTCCTCCATGGACGCATCGCTGCCGAGGGCATGCACCGCTTTCCGGGCCGACTTGATCAGCTCCCGCCGCCGTTCCTCGCGGTGGGACTGCCAGCGGGAAGCGCGGCCGTCGACGGCGGCCTGCCCGGCGGGCACGGTGGCTTTGGGGATGTTCACGATACCCARCGTATCAGGTACGCTGGGTATCGGTAATCGCTTTGATCGAAGGAGACAGCCCATGTCCGTCAACGGACAGTCAGTGCCCCGCCCCCAGCCAGCCGCCGCATCCGCCGCCGGGAAGACACAGCACGCCGGCGCAGGCCCGGCACAACTCCGCAAGGCCGTGGTCGTGGGCGGCAACCGCATCCCGTTCGCCCGGACCGGAGGCGCGTACACGAAGTCCTCCAACCAGGACATGCTCACGGCCGCCCTTGATGGCCTGATCGCCCGCTTCGGCCTGCAGGACGAACGGATCGGGGAAGTGGCTGCGGGGGCGGTCCTCAAGCACTCCCGGGATTTCAACCTCACCCGGGAAGCGGTGCTCGGCTCGGCCCTCTCCGCCGAGACCCCGGCGTATGACCTCCAGCAGGCCTGCGCCACCGGCCTGGAAACGGTGCTCGGCCTGGCGAACAAGATCAAGCTGGGCCAGATCGATTCCGCGATCGCCGGCGGCGTCGACTCCGCCTCTGACGCCCCCATCGCCGTCAGCGAGGGACTCCGCGAGGTGCTCCTTGACCTCAACCGCGCCAAGACGATGTCCCGGAAACTGCAGGTCCTCAGCCGGCTCCGTCCCAAGGATCTGGCGCCCGACGCCCCGAACACGGGGGAGCCGCGCACCGGCCTGTCGATGGGCGAGCACCAGGCGCTGACCACGGCGCAGTGGAAGATCACCCGCGAGGCCCAGGACGAACTGGCCTTCAACAGCCACCGGAACCTGGCCGCGGCCTACGACGCAGGCTTCTTCGATGACCTCCTGACCCCCTACCGGGGACTGAGCCGCGACTCCAACCTGCGCGCCGACACGAGCCCGGAGAAACTGGCCACCCTCAAGCCCGTTTTCGGCAAGAACCTGGGCGCCGAGGCGACCATGACGGCCGGCAATTCCACCCCGCTGACCGATGGCGCCTCCACCGTTCTGCTGGCGTCCGAGGAATGGGCCGACGCCCACGACCTCCCCAAGCTCGCCGCGGTGATCGACGGCGAGGCTGCCGCCGTCGACTTTGTCCACGGCAAAGACGGGCTGCTCATGGCCCCGGCCTTCGCGGTGCCGCGGCTTCTCGCACGCCACAATCTCAGCCTCGCGGACATCGACTTCTTCGAGATCCACGAGGCTTTCGCCGGCACGGTGCTCAGTACCCTCGCGGCGTGGGAGGACGACGAATTCGGCCGCACCCGCCTGGGCCTGGACGGCGCCTTCGGCAGCATCGACCGGGCCAAGTTGAACGTCAACGGCTCCTCGCTGGCCGCCGGACACCCGTTTGCGGCCACGGGCGGCAGGATCGTGGCCTCGCTGGCCAAAATGCTGCACGAAAAGGGAGACGTCAACGGGCGTCCGGCCCGCGGCCTCGTGTCCATTTGCGCCGCCGGCGGCCAGGGCGTCGTCGCAATCCTCGAAGCACTCTAGGGAGAACCGGATGAGCGACAAGTACACCCGGCTGGTCAGCCACGGAATCGGCAAAGACCTCGCCAAGCGGCTCGGCCTCCCGCAGCCAGTGGTCCTCCGGCGGCACGAGCCCGGCCGCCCCCTCATCGACGGACCGGTCCTGGTCCAGGGATCAACCGGCGGCGCCGACGAGCTCGCCGCCACCCTGCTGGACTGGGACCTCGATGTCCGTCGACACGCGATACCCAAGGAGAAGCTCGGCGCCATCATCCTGGTGCTGGACGAGCTGGCCCACCCCGGCGATCTTGAGAAGACGGTCCTCACCGCCGCCGCCTCGCTGCGTGACCTCGCCCCGAACGCCCGCGTCATCACTATGTCCCGCACGGCGGGCTCGGCCACGGAACCGGCAACGGCGGCTGCCAGGCAGGGCGTGGACGGTCTCCTGCGGTCTTTGGCGAAGGAACTCCGTRCCGGCGCCACCGGCAACGGCATCCTGCTCGCCGACGGCGCCCGGACCACGAGCCCGGCAGCACTGGGGGCGCTGAGGTTCTTCCTCTCGGGCCGCTCGGCGTTCGTAGACGGGCAGTTCCTGACCGTCAGCTCCGGCGCCGGCCAGCTGCCCGACGACGTCGAGAAGCCGCTGGCCGGCAAGGTGGCCGTGGTGACCGGCGCAGCGCGCGGCATCGGGGCCGCAATTGCCCGCACCCTCTACCGCGACGGCGCCACACTCATCCTCGTGGACATTCCGGCGGCGGGAGAGCATCTGGCGGCAGTGGCCAACGAGGTCCATGGGACGGCCCTGCAGCTGGATATCAGCCGCGACGACGCCGGCCAGCGGATCATCGACCACGCCGCGGCACGGCATGGCCGGCTGGACATCATGATCCACAACGCAGGGATCACCCGGGACAAGCTCCTGGCCAACATGGACGCCGGCCGCTGGAACTCCGTGCTCGCGGTCAACATCGCCGCGCAGCTGCGGATCAATGAGGCCCTGCTGGCCTCGGAGCACTTCCGCGACTCGCCCAGGATCGTGTCCGTGGCCTCCACCAGCGGGATCGCCGGGAACCGCGGCCAGACCAACTATGCCGCGTCCAAGGCCGGCGTGATAGGCATGGTCCGCGCCACGGCGGCGCTGATCGGCGAACGCGGCGGGTCCATCAACGCCGTTGCGCCCGGCTTCATTGAAACGGAGATGACCGCCAGGATCCCGTTCGCCACCCGCGAAGTGGCGCGCCGGCTCAACTCCCTGCAGCAGGGCGGCCGGCCGGGCGACGTCGCCGAGGCCATCGCGTTCCTGGCCAGCGACGCCGCGGGTGGGATTTCCGGGGAGGTGCTGCGCGTCTGCGGGCAGAACCTGGTCGGCGCATGAGCGGACCCCAGACCGTCATCCTGGGCGAGATGCCCGCACTGTCCAAGCTCTACGTCAACGCAGCGGCCGCCGCGGCACGGCGCCGGGTCCTGGGCACCCACGGCGGCACCGAACTGCCGGCCTACACCCACGAGGTCCGTGGCGTGAAGGCCGACGTCGCCAACCTGACGGCCTTCCAGCACCTGATCGGCGAGAGCGCGAGCGACGTCCTGCCCGCCGGCTTCATCCATGCCCTGGCGTTTCCGCTGGCCATGAGCGTGATGAACCGGGACGATTTTCCGCTGCCCCTGCTGGGCATGATCCATCTGACGAACACCGTGGTGCAGTCCGCGCCGGTCCTGTTCACCGAGGCCCTGGATATCCGGGCCCGGGTGGAGAACCTCCGCGGCCACCGGGCGGGCACCCAGCTCGATGTTGTGGCCGAGGTCCACGCCGCCGGCCAAGATGAAGTCCGCTGGCGTGGGGTCTCGACCTACCTGGCCAAGGGGGTGTTCCTTCCGGGGATCGACAAGGCCTCAGTGGCCGTGCCGCCGCCGCCATTCTCCGTGCCGGATCCCACGGCCCTGTGGCAGCTGGGCGTCGATACCGGGCGTGCCTACGCGGCTGTGTCCGGGGACTTCAACCCCATCCACCTGAGCGTCCTGACCGCCAAGGCCCTCGGGCAGCGGCGGTCCCTTGCCCACGGCATGTACCTGGCGTCCCGGGCGCTGGCCGACGTCGGTGCCGTCCGGGGGGATTCGTTCCGCTGGGAGGTGGCCTTCGAGGCCCCCGTGTTCCTGCCGGCCCGCGTGGCGCTCGACATCAGCACCGTGCAGGCGGACGGCGGCGGGTGGGAGCGCTCGGACTACGTGGCATGGAACCCGCTGTCCGGGCGCCGGCACTTCAGCGGCTCTGTCTCGGCGCTGCCATAGCCGGCGCTGCCACAGCCGGGCAGGACAGACAGACCGACCGGGTCAGACCGGGCCGCCCCGCCGGCAGACGGAGAGTATTTCCTAGTCTGCCGGCGCCGTGGCCGGTTTGGCCTCCGGCCGCCCGGGCGTGGCCACGCGCAGCATGCGGTGCAGGCTCAAGAGGATGGATTCGACCGCGCTCGGGGCGTCCGTGCTGTGCTGCTCGGAGCCAATCCGGGCGGCCAGTTCGCTGATCGCCGCATCGGCGGCAGCCGCCAGCTCGGTCTGGCGTTCGGGCTGTTCCTCTTCCAGAGCCCGCAGCACGTCGCCGACGGAAGCCATGGCGTCCCCGAGGGGCACTGCGTATTCGTCGGGCACCACAAAGGGGGTGTCCTCGGCCCAGATGACATCCGAGAGCACTTGGGTCACGTCCTGGACGTGGAAGGTCAGGCGCTCGAGATCCCGCAGGTTCCGGTAGTCGAGGTTCAGGTCGCGCGGATGCAGGTGGCGTCGGGGATTTGCCTGGCGGCTGGCGTCGGCTTTTTCGACGGCGAGCCGCACGGAGCGGGCGTGGGCTGCGAGCGCTTCCGAGCGGCGGGACCAGTCAACATGCTCCGGCGGCCAGCTTTCCTTCAGCGCCTTGCCCATGTCCCAGAGTTGCTGGGCGAGGGCCTGGCGCAGTTCCGCGATACTTAGCTCTGCCGCCCGGAAGTGCAGCGGCGGGAAGACCAGCAGGTTCACGACGATGCCCACCGTGACGCCGACGCCCATCTGGAACAGGTATCCGAAGGAGAACGTGTCCGGATTATGGCCGCCGACCAACAGCACCAGGAGCGCCGCCGTCGGGATCCAGTCCCGGCCCGAACCGATCTTGGGTAGGCCGGCGAGGATAACGCCCAGTCCCATGACCACCGCGACCGTCCACGGCGACGGCGAGCCGAGGCTGAACAGCATGAACGCAAGGCCCACCCCGATCGCCAGTCCGACGAGCGTCTGGACGCCCTGCCGCATGGAGCCGGCAACGTTCTCGTACATGGCCACCAAGGCGCCCAGCGGGGCGTAGTACGGATAGTCGGCCGCTGAGCCCGGCATGAAGGGTGCGATCGCGAAGGCGACGCCCGCGGCCAGCCCGGCTTTCAGGGCCAGCTGCAGCCGGGGCCACAGCACCGCCGCGGCGACAGCGCTGCCCGCGGTGCGGGTCCATCGGCGCAGCAGGGAGGGCGGGTTGCCGGCTTGCTTTTCTGGAATGGCCATTCGGCTCACCCTATGGCCGGGAGGCTCGTGCGACAACTGGACGAACCCCGGAGCGGGCCGCCCAAGCCGAAACGGGGCCGGTCAGGACGCCGCGTGGGCGGCCCGCCGCACCGCCGCGGACAGCCGCTGGGCCCGCCCCTCGGTCCGGCCWTCCTCGCTGCGGCGGGGCACATACCCGAACCCGAGGCCGTAGCCGGGATCCGCGAAGCCGAGGGCCGCGTTCGCTCCCTCGTGCCCGAAGGCCAGCTGGCTGCCGAAGTTCCGCCCAGGCTGGGGTTTCATGAACACGACGGCAAAGGCGTTGTCCTGCCCGGAGCACCGGTCCAGTCCCCAGACCTGCTCAGCGGCCATGAGCTCGATGGTGGCGGGGTTCAGGAAAGCGGGAACGCCGTCCACTCCGGTGGTGGCGGCGGCGTAGAGCCTGGCCAGCCCCTCGGCTGACCCCACACCACCTGCGCTGCTCATACCCGAGGCGCGCACCAAGCGGTGGTTGGGCAGTTCCATGATGGTGCTGACCGGCGCGTTGCTGTTCAGCCCGTCGAGGCTGAGCGGGTCCAGCCACGGCTGGGCCGGGTCAGGGTCGTAGAGCACCTCGCGGTACCGGGGTTCCTGGTCCTCGGGCAGGCCCAGGAAGAAGTCGATGCCCCACGGGCGGCGGATGCGTTCGTCGTAGAGCCCCTGCAGCGTCATCCCCGTGACGCGGCGGCAGAGCTCCTCCATCAGGATCCCTATGGTCAGGGCGTGGTAGCCGAAGGCCGTGCCCGGGCGCCACAACGGCGCCGAGGCCGCGAGACGCCGCGCCGCGGCCGGGGTGGCGAACTCCGCCAGGGGAAACCCGCCGGCGACGCCGGGCAGCCCCGCCTGATGGGATAGGGCCTGCCGCACCGTGAGCCGGTCCTTGCCGTGGACGCCGAACTCGGGCCAGTAGGACGCGACGGTCCGGTCAAGGTCGAGCCGGCCGTCCTGGACGAGGAGGGCGATGACGAAGGCGGCGACTCCCTTGGAACAGGAGTAGGTGCCCGTGATGTCGCCGGGGACGAATCCCGGTCCGCCGCAGAGGTCCAGCACCTTGGTGCCGTGGTGGTAGGCCGACAGCTGAGCGCTGTAGCCCGGATCCTCGGAAAGGAAAGAGTCGAAGAGCTCACGCACACCCGCAAATCCGGGCGCGGCAAACCCGGCCGCACCGGCCGCTGTCGGCATCAGGCTGCGCCGTGTCCCGGGGCGACCTCTTCGCCGGCCCGGACCGGTCCGGGCGGCGTTCCGACGCCGAACGGCCGGCCGCCGAGGGATTCGCGGCCGTGCTCCGAGAGCCAGTTGCCCAGTTCCGGTCCGCGCGGGACCACTCCGGTGGGATTGATGTCCTCATGCACGATGTAGTAGTGCTGCTTGATCTGCACAAAGTCGGTGGTGTCGCCGAACCCTGGCGTCTGGAACAAGTCGCGCGCGTAGGCCCACAGGACCGGCATCTCGCTGAGCTTTTGCCGGTTGCATTTGAAATGGCCKTGGTACACGGCGTCGAAGCGGGCCAGTGTGGTGAACAGGCGGACGTCGGCCTCCGTGATCGTGTCGCCCACCAGGTACCGCTGGCCCGCCAGGCGTTCCTCGAGCCAGTCCAGGGCAGTCCAGAGCCGATCGTAGGCAGCGTTGTAGGCCTCCTGGGAACCGGCAAAGCCGCAGCGATAGACGCCGTTGTTCACCTCGGTGAAGACACGCCTGTTGACGGCGTCGATTTCTTCCCTGAGGTGCTCCGGGTACAGCTCCGGCGCGCCKGCGCGGTGGTACTGGGTCCACTCCGTGGAAAAGTCGAGCGTGATCTGGGGGAAATTGTTGGTGACTACCTGCCCGCTGGGGACGTCCACGATTGCCGGGACGGTAATCCCGCGGGGGTAGTCGGGGAAGCGGCGGAAGTAGGCGTCCTGGATGCGTTCGATTCCGAGGACGGGATCCCTGCCGTCCGGGTCGAGATCGAACGTCCAGGACCTGGCGTCATGGGTGGGGCCGGGCTGGCCGAGCGAGATGACCGCCTCCAGGCCGAGGAGCCGGCGCACGATCACCGTGCGGTTGGCCCACGGGCAGGCGCGCGCTGCGATGAGGCGGTAGCGGCCAGGTTCCACGGGCCAGCCGGGCTCGCCGTGGGCGCCCGTGGCACCGTCCCGGGTGATCCGGTCCTCAATGTAGTTGGTATCCCGGGTGAATTCCTCGCCGCCGGTCACA
>NZ_JBFTZL010000137.1:0-9996 GCF_056406825.1 Arthrobacter sp. P1_A5
ATCATCTGGCACCCGCCGCTTTGGAAATACACCGACGACGCCGGCACGGCGTGGCGCGTCCACAACGCGTGGCCCGATAAAGAACCCGGAGAGTACCTGTTGGAGGTCGGGACTGCAGAACGGCCCGGCGTTCGGGGAGCACATCTGAGCCATGGCCACTTTGAGATCCTGCCGGAGGACGATCCCGAGCTGCCAGCCCTTCGGACGGAAAGACAGCGCGGGGAAATCATTTCCCACTGGCCCTACACGCGGGCGATCATCCGGGCGGAGGGATGCTACATCAAGGTCTTCCGGCCAGGCAGGGCCGCGGTCCCGGCCGAACGGTACACTCAGATGGACCTCCTGCTGGACGCCGGCGCCTTTACGGCGCCCGAGGTGCTTCAGAGCTCCCCGGACATCCTCGTTTTGAGCGCCCTCTCCGGACCGACGCTCGGCGAAATCGGCGAGGACTACGTGACGATCGGCGAGAAGGAGTTTGCCGGCGCATGGGAACACTGGTCCAGCGCGTGGCTCGCCCAGCTGAGCGCGGCGTCCGACGTCAGCAGGCAAACCGTTCTGGGCGCCCTGCCGGTCCGTTCACCGGAGGTGGAAGCGCAGGCCGTGGCCCGTTGGTTGAAACTGTGGCTGCGCCACACAGAGGATGTTCCGGAACTGTCCACCCAACGCGGCACCTTGATCGCCATGGCAGATTACGTCACGGCGAACCTGCTCGGCACGGCACCGGACCCGCTGGTATGGGCCCACGGAGACCTGCACGACCGGCAGATCATCGCCGGCGATTGCCGGCCCCCGTTCGGGCTGCTGGACTTCGACGATGCTGCCCGGGCCGAGGCCGCCCGCGACCTCGCCTACCTGGATTTCCATCTGGAGCGGCGCATGCGGCGCAACAACCTGACGTCGGCGCGATACCTCACGGCCCACACGGAGGTGCTGGCCGTCGCCGAGCAACTGCAGGTCAGCCCGGATCGGTTCGATGCCTATTCGGACGCACGCTGGATGCGACTGGCCTGTTCTTCGTTCCCTTCGGGCTCATTGCTGGCGACCCGCGTTCTCGAGGACCGGGTAAAGCATCGTGAGTCCTTCGGATCCACCGCCTTGGCCGCCAGCCGGTCCCTCGGATCCCGGAGCTGATCCACATGGGCTGGCACCCGCCCGTCCCGGCCGCCGTCCTGGATGCTGACAACACCGAATGGCAGGTCATCCGGTCCTGGCCCGACGACTCCGCGGAGGACTACGTCCTGGAGTTGGGGGTTCCCGGCCGGGCAGGGGTCCGGGCAGCCCACCTCCGGGCGGGCCAGCTGGAGCTCCTGCGGGACGGCCGCGACCGGCGTCTCCCCGCCCTGAAGCGCGCGTCGCCGCTGGGGGTGGTGGTGGTGCACCGGGCCCACAAGCGTGCCGTGGTCAGAGCCGGGGAGCACCATCTCAAGCTCTTCCGGGCCCGCCAGTCCGATGAAGCAGTGGGCAGGCACGCCCGGATGAACGAGCTCCTCGGCGCAGGGGACTTCCTCACCCCGGAAATTGTTTCCTCCGCCCCTGGCTGCCTCACCCTCATGACGCTGCCCGGCCGTTCCCTGTTCGAGCTGGGAATCGACCCCGCGGTCAGCGATGTGGTCTTTGAAAATGCCTGGCAAAAGTGGTCCCGGGCCTGGGTCCGGCAGCATTCCCTGGCCTTGGCGCCCGCGCACCGCCCCACTCTCGAGGCGCTCCCTGTCCGGACGGCCGCCGTCGAACTGGCGAAACTGCAACACACGGTGCACCTGTGGCTGGTGCACGCCGGGGACATTCCGGCGGCGCAAGCCGAGCGCGCGGCCGTCCGCGGGGCCGCAGGGCAGGCCGCCCAAAAGCTGCTCCGGACCGATCCGGATCCGCTGGTGTGGTCCCACGGGGACCTTCACGACAAGCAGGTCTTCACCGTGGATCCGGGCGCTCCCCTGGGTCTGCTGGACTTCGACGAAGCCTGCCGCGCCGAGGCCGCCGCCGACCWCGGCAACATCGCCGTGCACCTCCAGCTGCGCCTGCACCAACACCGCCTGACCGCCGAAAGGTACCAAACCGCCCGCCGCCACGTCATTGCCACCGCCGAGGAACTGCATGTCACCCCGGCGCGCTTCGACGCCTACGCAGCCGCGACCCGCCTGAGGCTCGGCTGCCTGTATTCCTTCCGGCCGCAGTGGGCGGACCTGGCGGAGGACTTCCTCATTCCGGATGGTGAACAGGCACTGGCGGCGGGAGTTCCGGCCGCTAAAGTGGAGCCCACGTACTGACTGCACATCAGATCGAAACCGCCCCACACCGAACCGCCCACACCGAACCACCGCGCATTGCGCCGAACCGGGAGGACCGCTGGCATGGCTTACATCAAGGTTGGAAGCGAAAACAGCACAGACGTCGAGCTCTACTACGAGGACCACGGATCCGGCCAGGCCGTGGTCCTGATCCATGGCTACCCACTGGACGGCTCGTCGTGGGAAAAGCAGAGCGCAGCGCTGCTCGGTGCCGGCTACCGTGTGATCACCTACGACCGGCGCGGCTTCGGACAGTCCAGCAAGCCCACCGAGGGCTACGACTACGACACGTTCGCGGCGGACCTCAACACCATCCTGACCACCCTCGACCTGAACGACGCCGTGCTGGTGGGCTTCTCCATGGGCACCGGCGAGGTGGGCCGCTACCTTGGAACCTACGGCTCCGCCCGGGTGGCGAAAGCCGTGTTCCTGAGCTCCCTTGAGCCATACCTCCTTCAGGCCGAGGACAACCCGGGCGGGGTCCCGCAGTCGGTGTTCGACGGGCTGATGGAGGCCGTGACGGCGGACCGGTACGCTTTCTTCACGGAATTCTTCAAGAACTTCTACAACAGCGAAACCCTCCTCGGCACCCCCCGGCTCAGCCAGGAGGTCATGAACGCCGGCTGGAACCTCGCCACCAGTGGTGGGGCCACGGCGTCGGCGGCAGCGCAGCCGACCTGGTACACGGACTTCCGTGCCGACATCCCCAAAATTGATGTCCCGGCCCTCATTGTGCACGGCACGGCGGACAACATCCTGCCGATCGATGTCGCGGGCCGCCAGTTCGCCAAGGCGTTGCCGAGCGCCGAGTATGTGGAGATCGACGGCGCCCCGCACGGCATGCTGTGGACCCACGCGGCGGAGGTCAACGAGGTTCTGCTGCGGTTCCTGGCGAGTTAGCCGGGGCTGTCGCGGAGCCGCCCCTGGTTGACACAGCTCAGACGGGTACGGTTCAATCTTTTGCATATGCTGAAATAACAGTTCCACGATACGAATATTTTGTCCGTATAGCCCTACACCGTGGATGCCAGCATTGACACAAAGGATCTGGCACATGCTGTTGGACGACTTTAATGCCGCCGGACGCGCGGAGGCCGCCGTCGCCCTGCGCCCCTGCCTGGACATCGAGCGATGGATTGAGGAGATCGTCGGCTCGAGGCCCTTCGACAGTCCGGAAATCCTCCTCCAAACCGCCGGCCGCGCGGCGGAACCGTTCACCGACGCGGAGGTGGAAGCCGCGCTGGCCCACCATCCCCGCATCGGCGAACGGGCCGCAGGAAACAGCGCGGAGGCCCGGCTCTCCCAATCGGAGCAGGCGAGCCTGGGCACTCCGGATCCGGCCGTCGCCGCCGCCATCGCCGCCGGGAACCGGAGCTATGAAGAAAAATTCGGCCAGGTCTTCCTGATCCGCGCGGCCGGCCGCAGCCGCGAGGAGATCCTGGCGGCCCTCAACGCCCGGCTCGCCCACACTCCCGAAGAAGAACAAGTGGTCATCGGCCAGCAGCTGCGCGAAATCGCGGTACTCCGACTCGAAGGACTGATAGGCGCATGAGCACTTCCCACGTCACCACCCACGTTCTGGACACGGGCTCCGGCAAGCCCGCCGCGGGCGTCGCAGTCACCTTGGACATGCTCGACGGCGAACGCTGGGTCAGGATCGCGGCCGGCGCCACGGACGATGACGGCCGCGTCAAGTCGCTCGGCCCCGACAGCCTGGGCTCCGGCACCTACCGCCTGGGCTTCGACACCGGAGCCTATTACGCGGCTGCCGGGACCGAGACCTTCTTCCCCGAAGTCACACTGACCTTTGCGGTGTCCGAAGCGCAGGCCCACTACCACGTCCCGCTTCTGCTGAGCCCCTTCGCCTACTCCACCTACCGGGGCAGCTAAGCCCGGAGCAGCCAAGACCGGCTGCCAGCACCACGTCACACCCCTACCGGTCCCGGCACCGCTCCGGGCACAGGCCTCCCTGCCTGGTGGCCGGCGCAGCCATGGTCCGGCGCAGCCATGCACCCCGGGCCAGTCACAATCGAAATTTTCGCGGCGAACCGGCCCAGCCGGCCCATGACCCTTGACAGTGGCCCACGTCACTCCTAATCTGAATTTTGGGATCCCAAAACGGGATCCCAAAACAAGAAAGCTTGCCGGGCCCCGCCCTCCCAGATTCTGCACCTGATCCGAGCCTGATGTCAGCGCTGACATCGGCCCCCTATCAACCGCCGCGATCGACTCAGGGCCCGCGCACAGGACGCCCCACACTCCGGCATCCTGACCCTCAAACAAATCCCCATCACTTGCCGGCATGTTTACTCTCTATCAAGGAGAAGTTGTGTCTCTTCCAAATACCGAAACAGCAGTACAGCCCGATGACCTCACAAGTTCCAAGGACGGCGTGCAACGGCGCACGAATGTCCGATGGAAAATGTTCCTCCTCCTGCTCGTCCTCGTGTCCGTGAACTACATCGACCGGGGATCCATCTCTGTTGCCCTGCCCATCATCCAGAAGGAATTCAACATGGCCCCGGAGCTCGTGGGCCTCCTGCTCTCGGCCTTCTTCTGGACCTACGCCCTCATGCAGATCCCGGTCGGCTGGCTGATCGACAAGTTCGGCCCCCGCAAGGTGATGACCGCGTCCTGCGTCGGCTGGGGTGCCGCAACGGCGGCCTCCGGCCTGGCCGGAGGCTTTGTCAGCATGTTCATCGCCCGCCTCGGCATCGGCGTCACCGAGGCCGGCGTCATGCCGGCCGGCGGAAAGCTGAACGCCATCTGGATGCACAAATCSGAACGCGGCCGCGGCGCCACCATCCTYGACGCCGGAGCCCCYTTGGGCGCCGGGGTSGGCGGCATCCTCATCGCCGGCCTGATCGCCTCGACGGGCAGCTGGCGGAGCTCCTTCATCATCGCCGGCGCCGCCACCGTCCTCATGGGCCTCGCCGTCTGGTGGTACGTCCGGGACAACCCCCGCCAGCATCGCGGAGTCAACGACGCCGAAGCCGAGTACATCGAGGCCTCCCACGCCGCCGAGGACGCCGAAGCCGAGCTCGACGGCAGCAAGGGCAAGCGCGCCCTGCTCCCCTACCTGAAGTTCCGTTCCTTCTGGGCCATGTGCTTCGGCTGGCTGGGCTTCAACGGCGTCTTCTACGGCCTGCTCACCTGGGGCCCGCTCTACCTGGCCCAGGCCAAGGGCTTTGACCTGAAGACCATCGGCTGGTCCACGTTCGTGATCTTCGGCGCCGGTTTCGTCGGCGAAATCCTCGGCGGCACCATCGCCGACAAATGGCGGGCATCCGGCGCCTCGGCCAACCGCGTCATGCGCACCCTACTGGGCACCTCCAGCGTCGTAGTGATCGGCGGCCTTGTCGGTGTCACCGTCGTTGCCGACCCGACGACGGCGGTAGTCCTGCTCTCCGTCGTCATGTTCTTCCTTCGCTGGGTGGGCCTCTTCTGGAGCATCCCCTCGATCCTGGGTGGCCGGACCAACGCCGGCGTCCTGGGCGGCGCGATGAACTTCAGCGGCAATATCTCCGGCTTCGTCACCCCGATCGCGGTCGGCCTGATCGTCGGTGCCACCGGCTCATACACCTGGGCGCTGCTGTACTTCGTGGGATCCGCGATCATCATGGGCGCATCCGTGCTGACCCTGAACTACAACAAGCGGCTCCCTGTCTAAGCTAGGCCACGAAACACCAGTTCCCGAAGCCGGGAACGCAGTGCCATAAAGAACCCGAAATGGAGCACCATGCTTACCGCAGAAGAAACCCAGGACAAGGAACGCCCCCTCCGGGAGGCTGTCCGGGACACCCTCCGCAACAGGATCTTTGAAGGGCACTACGTTCCCGGCACCAGGCTGGTGGAGCGCGACCTCGCCGCCGAATTCAACGTCTCCCGCCTCCCGGTCCGCGAGGCGCTGCGAATGCTGCGCCAGGAAGGCCTGGTCAGCGACCGCGGCGCTCGCGGGGCCGAAGTCAGCTCGCTCAGCCCCAAAGACGTGGAGGATCTCTTCGACGTCCGCCAGTCGCTCGAAGTGCTGGCCTGCAGACTGGCCGCGGCCCGCGCCACACCGGAGGACCTCAGTGCGCTGGAAGCCTTGTTGGACGCGGCCGAGCTCTCTCTAGCCAAGGGCGCCATTATGGACGCCCACCGGGCCAACAGCGAATTCCACGATGCCATCACCCGGATCGCCAACAACGGCTTCCTCAAATCGGCGCTCGAACCCCTCCAGGGCCGGATGCACTGGCTGTTCCGGCATGTGAGCGACCTCCCCGAACTCATCGAAGAACATCGGGCGCTCTACACCGCGATCGCCAGCGGTGACCCTGACCGGGCGGCTGCCCAGTCGGCGTCGCACATCGACAAATACCGGGAACAGTTTCCGGAGAATTTCCGCCGGACGGAACCCGACCTTCATCGGAAGAAGTAATGAAACTCCTTGTCATCAACCCCAACATCAGCAACGATGTCACTTCGCTGATCGAATCCGAAGCCCGGCGTTCAGCCTCGCCCGGAACCGATCTGGTAGTCCGGACCGCCGGCCACGGCGTCGAATACATCGAAACCCGCTTTGAATCGCTGATCGCCGCCGGTGCCGTCGCCGAAATCATCGCAGAGTACACTCGCGACGGCGCCAGCGTCGACGGCGTGGTGGTCGCCGCATTCGGCGACCCAGGGATGCCGGCGCTGAAGGAACTCGCCGACGTCCCCGTCATCGGAATTACCGAGGCGGCACTCTGCGCCGCCGCCCTGCAGGGGCACCGGTTCTCGATCATCGCCATCTCGGACCGCATCCGGCCCTGGTATCTGGACTGCGTTGAACGGTTCGGGCTCGCCGGCCGGCTGGCCTCGATCCGCTCCATCAACGAGAGCCTCAACGGCATCGGCTCCGTGCAGCATGACTTCAAGGAGACCCTGCTGGCGCTCAGCCGCCAGGCCGTCGCCGAGGACGGGGCCGACGTCGTGATCCTCGCCGGCGCGCCGCTCGCCGGACTTGCCCGCGAGCTTGCAGGCCAGATCCCCGTCCCCGTGGTGGACGGCATTTCCGCTGGCATCCAGATGGCCCAGTCCGTAGTCAACCTCCAGTCCGGTCCGCACCGGGCCGGCGCCTTCGCGCCGCCACCGGTCAAGGCCCGCAAGGGACTTTCGAAAAACCTCGATGCCGCCCTCACGACGGCGCAGCACGCCACCCGGCTGCCCGCACCGTCCCACTAATTTTCTTTCTCGAAGGAGGACAACGATGTCCCACACCCCAGACCTTGTCATTGCCAACGGCACCGTGGTCAACAGTTTCGGCCGCCAGAATGTGCACGTCGTGGTGCACGGCAGGACGATCGTCCAGCTCGTGGACGCTTCTGAGCCGGTCCCCGCTGCCGCCAGGACCATCGACGCCGCCGGCCAGCTGGTGATTCCGGGTGGCGTGGACGGCCACTGCCATGTCGCCCAGGTAACCGGACGGTTCCGAACCCTGGACGACTACCGGACCACATCCACCGCTGCCCTCTGGGGCGGCACCACCACCATTATCGACTTCGGCATCCCCCGCGACGCCCGCGAGACCCCGCTGGCCGCGGTGTTGCACAAGAAGGAACTGGCACGCGAGTCCCGCTGCGACGTCGCCCTGCACGGCTCGGTGGTCCAGTGGGACGAGACTGTGCCGTGGCAGCTCGAACAGCTCGCCGCCGAAGGTGTCCGTTCGGTCAAGATGTACACCACGAACCGGGGCACCACCATGGCCGACGGGGACACCATCCTGAAGGTCATGCGCGAGATGGTCCGGCTCGACGGCCTCACCTACATCCACGCCGAACACGATCCCATCATTGCCGACTGCACCCAGCAGCATGCGGACGACGGCCGCATCGGCATCGAACACCTGCACCGGACCCGGCCCGAACTCGCGGAGGAGATCTCGGTCAAGGAGACCCTGGCGATGGCCGAGTACACCAACGCTCCCGTCTACTTTGTGCACCAGTCCACGCCGGGGGCCGTAGACCTCGTCGCCGGGGCCCGCAGCCACGGAATGGACGCCTTCTCGGAAACGTGCCCGCACTACCTCACCCTGGACGACACCGTCTACGGCACGTCCTTCCCCGAGTGGTACGCCTGCTGCCCGCCGATGCGCAGCCCCGAGACCGTCGCCGCGTTGCGGGACCGGCTTGCCGCCGGAGCCATCCACACGGTGGCCTCGGACCACTCCTGCTACGACCTCACGCAAAAGCGCGAGCGGTCCGATGACATCCGCGCCATGCCGCACGGCCTGCCGGGAGTGGAAACCCGCATGCCTGTCACCTTCACCGCCATGATGGACGCCACCGGCGGGGCAGCCCGGGTGGAGGATTTCGTGGAAGTGTTCGCCGCCGGTCCGGCCCGGATCAACGCCCTGCCGGGCAAGGGAACGATCGCAGCAGGGTACGACGCCGACCTCGTCGTCTTCGATCCCGCACAGGAACGCACCGTTGACGGCGCGGCCCTGCACATGGGGACTGATTTCTCGCCCTTTGACGGCAGGACGCTCACCGGCTGGCCCGCCGTCGTGGTGTCCGCCGGACGCGTGGTGCTGGACGCCGGCGGCTTCCATGACCCCGGTCCCGTGGGCCAGTTTGTGGCCCGCAACGGTTTCCGCGAGCACCAGGCCGCCGCGGCCGCCGGCCCCGTCAGCGCCGCCCCCGCCGCCCCCGCCGCCGCCGTCTACCCCGCTGCCCGCTAGGAGCACCCATGCCTTCCGCAACCCGCCCCACCCGTATCGGCATGATCGTGCCGTCCTCCAACACCTGCCTGGAGCCGCAAAGCTACCGGATCCTCGGCGACCGCGACGACGTGACAATCCACTTCGCCAGGATCCAGGTCACGCGGATCGCCCTCGACGATTCCTCCGACCGGCAATTTGATGCCCCGGCAATGCGGGCTGCCGCCGAGATCCTGGCGACCGCCGACGTCGACGTCATCGCGTGGAACGGCACTTCAGGATCGTGGCTCGGCGCCGATCACGACCGCGAACTCGTCAGGGGAATACAGGACGCCACCGGCATTCCCGCCACCACCTCCACACTGGCCTACATGGAGGCCTTCCGGTCCTTCGGCACCGAGCGGATCGGGCTGTTCACCCCGTACACGGAGGACGTCAACGAACGGATCGTGGCGTCCTACGAACGGGACGGGATCAAAACACTTGACCACCGTTTCCTCGGCCTGAGCGACAACGAATCATTCGCCCGGGTCTCCGACGCCGAGATGCGGCCCGGATCGCTGGAACTCGCGGCACAGAACCCGGACGCGCTCGTGTACCTCTGCACCAATCTCTACGGTGCCAACATCGCGGAGGAAATCGAGGCGGCCATGGGCGTTCCCGTGCTCGATTCGGTGGCCGTGACCCTGTGGCACTGCCTCAAAATGGCCGGCGCTCCGCTGCTCTCCCCGCGGTGGGGCAGACTGCTCACCTCAGCCTGACCGCCAAGGCACCGACCTTTCAACCGATTGTGACTGCCGGGCCGCGGTGATGCGCCGCTGATGTTGACGCGTCCCAGCCTCTCTCGATAATCTCGAAATGCAAGAAAGTTTTTTCACATAATGAAAAATATTGATCACCATTCAACGATGAAGAGTGAGGTGGACGTGGCTGCAGGAGAAGATACCTCCCATATCCTCAGCGGGTTGACAAACCAGCTGCCTGATCGTGATCCGGAAGAGACCGCCGAGTGGCTGGAGTCCCTGGATACCC
>NZ_JBFTZL010000138.1:0-9965 GCF_056406825.1 Arthrobacter sp. P1_A5
GGCGGTCGCCGGAGCGTCCGCCGGCTTCGGTGCCGCTGCGGCGCGAGTCACGTCCGCCAGTGCGGCTGCCCTCGCGGGCGCCGTCACGGCTGCTCGTGCGGCTGCCTTCACGGGCGCCGTCACGGCTGCTCGTGCGGCTGCCGTCCTTTGCGCCGTCCCTTCCGCTRTCCTTTGCGCTGGTGCGCGAGTTCTTCTTGCCGGTCTCGCCGAGGTCTTCGAGGACCTCCGCGTCGACCCCGGCCAGCACACGCTTGTCGCGCGGCAGCCGGCCCTTGGTGCCTGCGGGGATGTCGAGTTCCTCGAACAAGTGGGGCGAGGACGAGTAAGTTTCCACGGGCTCGGGGTAGCTCAGGCCGAGGGCCTTGTTGATGAGCCCCCAGCGCGGCATGTCGTCCCAGTCAACAAAGGTCACGGCGGTGCCCTTGTTGCCGGCACGGCCGGTGCGGCCGACGCGGTGCAGGTAGATCTTCTCGTCTTCGACGCACTGGTAGTTGATCACGTGGGTGACGTCGTCGACGTCGATGCCGCGGGCGGCGACGTCGGTGGCAACGAGGACGTCCACCTTGTTGTTGCGGAAGGCGCGGAGCGCCTGTTCGCGGGCGCCCTGGCCGAGGTCACCGTGGATGGCGGCCGCAGCAAAACCGCGGTCCACCAGTTCCTCGGCCACCTTCGCGGCGGTGCGCTTGGTCTTGGTGAAGATGATGGTCCGGCCGCGTCCGCGGGCCTGCAGGATGCGGGCTACCACTTCCACCTTGTCCATGCTGTGGGCACGGTAGATCAGCTGGCGGATGTCGCGCTTGGTCAGGCCCTCGTCGTCCGGGTCCGCGGCGCGGATGTGGGTCGGCTGGCTCATGTAGCGGCGGGCCATGGCGATGACCGGGCCGGGCATGGTGGCGGAGAACAGGAGCGTCTGGCGGACCGCGGGCGTGCCGGCGATCAGGGTCTCGACGTCCGGCAGGAACCCGAGGTCCAGCATCTCGTCGGCTTCGTCGAGGATGACGATCTTGACGTTCTTCAGGCTCAGGTGCTTCTGCTTGAAGAGATCGATCAGGCGGCCGGGCGTGCCGACGACAACCTCGACGCCGTTCTGCAGCGCCTCGACCTGCGGCTCGTAAGCGCGGCCACCATAGATGGTGGCGATGCGGGCGTTGCGCTTCTTTGCGGCGTTTTCGAGGTCCTTGGCTACCTGGACGGCGAGCTCGCGGGTGGGGACGATCACCAGGGCCTGCGGGGCGCCGGGAACGGCCAGTTTGTCGAAGCCGGCGTCGTCGCGGCCGACGACGCGCTGCAGCGCCGGGATGCCGAAGCCGAGCGTCTTGCCAGTACCGGTCTTGGCCTGGCCGATGATGTCATGCCCTGCCAGTGCGACCGGCAGGGTCATGGCCTGGATCGGGAAGGGGTGGGTGATGCCGGCGTCGGCCAGGGACTCCACGATGTCCGCGCGGACATTGAAGTCGGCAAAGGTCTTCTCGGCAATCTCGTGCGGCTTTTCGTCCGAGATGATGGTCTCTTCGGGCTCGATGGTCTCCGTGCCGGACTCATCGGTCAGAAGCTGGTGCGTGTGCAATTCACTCACAGGGGAGTTTCCTTATTCATTTTGGGCTGCGCTGCTTGCTCAACGGGGGCGGCCGTGGTGGCCGTTCCGGAGCACGCTCAGGCGCGCAAGCAATTCCAGTGGAAGCCGATCGCGGGCTATCTAAATGCTGGCACTGGGGACCAGCGGGTGTATCTCAAGATCGCGTAGGGGCGGGCTTGTTGAATTCGAAAATCATGGAAATCAACGACCGGGCATCCATTTCTACCTCTTCAGTCTAGCTGTACAAGCCGCGGATCCTCGACTGGGCGGGTGATTGCGCCTCGGGAAGTGACCGGGAGGGCACCGGGAGCGCTGGCTGGCGACGGCGTGGGGACGGCGTCGGGACGGCCTGCGGACCGCCAGCGGGCCGTCAGCCCACGAGCTCCAGCTGGATTTCCCGTGTGGCGATGTCCGAGGACACCACCCGGACCCGGACTTTGGTGCCCGGTTCCAGTTCGCCGGGGCATCGTGCGGTCACGGCGGGCTCGGCGATCTGGACGATCCCGGACGGGCCGTTTCCGTTGCCGTTGGTCTTCCCGCCGTTGCCGTTGCTGCTGCCGTTGGCGCCCTTGGCGGGCTTGGGACCGGAGATGACGACAGCGTCGAATTCCTGGCCGACGTGGTTGACGAGCAGCGCCGCCTCAACGGTGTCCAGCGACAACCGCTCCAGTTTCGCGGCCAACTGGTCCGAGGTGCCCATGATGGCAGGGAGGGACGGCAGCGCCTCCCTGGCCCAGGCAGGAACCTCGGTGCCGTTGCTCAGGGCCTCGCAGATCACCAGGACGAAGCGGTCGACCAGCCGCCGCAACGGTGCCGTGGAATGGGCGTAGGCGGCGCCGATGGCGGACTGGACGGCGGCGTTGGGCACTGTGCCGTCGAAGGGTGTGTATCCGGCACCGCGGAAGAGCATCCCGGCTGAATGCACAATGGCCAGCTGCCGGGGGTCCGTCGGGTCAAGGGTCCGCAGGTACTCGCCATAGCGCATTTCCCCGTCCCAGGGCTTGCCGAGGGCGTGGGTCTGCCGGTGGAAGTGGCGCAGTGACGCCTCGTCCGGGGCGGGCATGGTGCGGAGGATGCCGACTTTGCCCCGGAGCATGAGCGCCGCGGCGGCCATCCCGGTCATGAGTGAAATCTGGGCGTTCCAGTCCTCCACCGGCAGCGGCGGGGCCGCCACGATCCGGTAGCCGCCGTCGGGCAGTTGCTGGATCTCCTGTTCCGGCATGTTCAGGCTCGCGCCGCCGCGCAGGCGTTCCAGTTCCACCCGTTTGAGCCCTACTTCTTTCAGCAGCTGCAGCACGGGCGCCGCGGTGCCGGCGTCGAGCTCGGCCTGGACGCCTTTGTAGTTGAGCTTCGCGCGGCTGCGGACCTGTGCCCGGCGCACGAGGACCGAGGCGACCTCTGCCGCGGCGTCGAGTTCGAACTCCCAGACGAACGCCGCGCACAGCTGCCCGGCGAGCAGGCTGCCGGCGGCCTCGCTGATGATCTCCGGATGCAGCGGAATGCGGCCGTCCGGGGTGTAAAAGGTCTGGCCGCGGCGCCGGGTTTCGGCGTCGAGCGCCCCGCCCGGGGCGACAAAGGAGGGGACGTCGGCGATGGCGTAGAAGACCTTGTAGCCGCCGTCGCTCCGTTCGATAAAGAGGGCCTGGTCCAGGTCGGTGGACGACGCCGGATCGATGGTCACGAACTCGACATGCGTGAGGTCAAGGTCCGGGAGCTTGTGCTCGGCCACTGCCGCCTCCGCGTCGCGGAGCACAACTTCGGGGAACGGGCCGGGCAGTTCCAGCGTGGTGCGCAACGCCTTGAGGGCCCCGGCAAGCTGGTTCTGCTGCTCGTGGACACTGGGGGTCAGGCGATGATGGGACACGAAAATCAGGGTAGCCCGATTTCCGCTATTAGTCTTGGATGATGAGCGCAACTGCGGACGATCCTGCCCTCTACAACAGCTTCCTTGCCGAACTGCTGGGAGTCTTGGCGTACGGCGAGCTTTCCGCCTTCGAGCGGCTGTCCTCGAGTGCCCGGTACTCGCCCACGCTGCATGACCGTGCGGTGCTGGGCAGGATGGCCGTGGTCGAGTTCCAGCATTACGAACTCGTCCGGACCCGGCTCGAGCACATGGGCCTGGATACGGAGGCCGCCATGCTGCCGTTCCAGCCCTCGGTGGACCACTTCCACGAACGCACGCGCCCGTCGGACTGGTACGAGGCCCTCATGAAGGCCTACGTGATCGACACGGTCGCCGCGGACTTTTACGGCGTCGTAGGCCGGTACGTCGACGCCGCGACCCGTAAGTTAATCGGACAGGTCCGCTCCACCGGTGAGTCCACGGCCGTGCTGCAGGCGCGCCTCAAGGCGGCCCTGGCCGATGACCCCCGGCTGGCGTCGCGCCTGGCGTTGTGGGCCAGGCGCCTGCTGGGGGAGGTACTGAACCACGCCCAGCGTGTCAGCGCTGAGCACGCGTTCCTCGGCGGACTGTCGGGGCTGGACGACGCCGGCGCCCGGGCGCTGGTCAACGGCCTGGCGGCCGAACTCGCAGCGAATCACGCGCGCCGGATGACGGAGCTGGGTCTCGCCGGATAGTTTCAGTGCCGGCCGGCATTACGGGCTGGGGACCTGCTTAGGATGCGGCGGCGTCCAACGCCGCCAGCAAGGCTCCGGCGGCGTGGGCCGGATCAGCGGCATCGGTAATCGCCCGGACCACGACGATCCGCCGGGCACCGGCATCGACTACCTGCTCCACGTTACTGAGGTCGATCCCGCCGATCGCAAACCACGGCAGCACGCTTTCGTTGACCCTGCCGGTTCCCTCCGCGTCCGCCCCGCCGATCGCCTGGGCGGCGTAGCGCACCAGATCGAGGCCGACGGCGGCGCGTCCGGGCTTGGTGGGCGTCGCCCACACGGGGCCCACACAGAAATAATCGAGCCCTCTGCGGCCGGGCGCGGCAGCGATGGCGGCGTCCACCTGCTTCGGGCTGTGGGTGGACAGGCCGATCACGGCATCCTTGCCGAGAAAGCCGCGGGCGGCGTCGAGCGAAATGTCCTTCTGGCCGACATGGAACACCGGAGCTCCGGACAGGGAGGCGATGTCCGCCCGGTCATTGACGGCCCACAGCCGCCCGTGGCGCTGCGCCGCGGTGTGCAGGACCTCCAGCAGTTCCAGCTCCTCGGAGGCCTCGAGCGACTTGTCGCGCAACTGGATGATGTCCACGCCGCCGGCGAAGGCGGCGTCCACGAAGTCCGCGAAGTCGCCGCGGTCCCTGCGGGCGTCGGTGCAGAGATAGAGGCGGGCGGTGGTGTGGAGAGGGTCCTGGCTCATGGGACCAGCCTAGTTCCTCTAAACTGGGCGCATACCGCGGGAGCCCGCAGCAGCCATATCGCCGCTGCCCGGCTGAGAGGGCGTCAGAGCCGACCGCTTGACCTGATCCGGCTAGTACCGGCGTAGGGAAGGAATTTTTCATGGGCACACGAGCAGGCCGTGCAGCCGGAGCCGCAAATGACGCCGCCGCCCAGGTTTGTGACACAGGGCCCGGTACCGCAGAGGGAATCATCGCGGGGGATACGAGTGCCGACGTGGCCGTGATCGGTGGCGGGGTGATCGGCCATGGCATCGCGTTCGAGGCCATGCGCTCGGGCCGATCCGTGGTCCTGATCGATGATGCTCCCGGCAGCGGAGCCAGCTGGGCCGCCGCCGGCATGCTGGCCCCCGTGAGTGAACTGCACTACCAGGAGGAACAGCTCCTGGAACTGATGCTTGAGGCCTCCCGGTTGTGGCCAGGATTCGCTGCGGCTCTCGACGCCGGTGCCGCCGGCGGGGATTCCCCGGCGGGTACCGGCTACTTAACGACGCCGACCCTGGCAGTGGGGGCCGACGCGGCCGACCGGCGCGCRCTCGCGGACTTGAGGGAAGTCCAGCAGGCAAGCGGCCTGGCCGTGGAGCCACTGACAGTGCGCGAGGCACGCACCCGGGAGCCCCTGCTGAGTCCCGGCATCTCGTGTGCCTTCGACATCCCGGCCGACCACCAGGTGGACCCCCGCCTGCTGATCACCCGGCTCGCCGGCGTACTCGGAGCGGAAGGCGGCAACTTCGTCCGGCGGCGCGCGGCGGGCCTGCTGTGGCAGGACGGACAGGTGGCGGGTGTGCGGTTGGCCGGCGGCGGTTCCGTGCGGGCTGCGGAGACCGTGGTGGCCAACGGGCTCGGCGCCGCCGCGCTCGAGGAGCTTCCGGCCGGGCTGGCGCTGCCGCTGCGGCCCGTCTACGGCGACATCCTCCGGCTTCGCGTGCCTCCGCATCTGCAGCCGCTGCTCACGGCCACCGTGCGGGGCATGGTGCGCGGCATCCCGGTGTACATCGTCCCCCGTCAGGACGGCACAGTGGTGATCGGGGCCACCCAGCGGGAGGATGGACCGTCGGATCCGCACGCGGTTTCCGCCGGCGGTATTTACCAGCTGCTGCGGGATGCCCAGCAGCTGGTGCCTGCGGTCGCCGAGCTGGAGCTTTTAGAAGCCACGGCGCGGGCGCGGCCCGGCACTCCGGACAATGCCCCGCTGCTGGGGCGGGTCGCACGAGCGGACGGCGGGGACGTCCCGGGACTCATCATCGCCACAGGATTCTTCCGGCACGGCGTCCTGCTGACCCCCGCCGCCGCCGCCGTGTGCCGGCAACTCATGGACTTCACGCCGGACCCGCGCTGGGGCGGGTTCCGCCCGGACCGTTTTTCCCGCATCCCGGTTACGTCCGGGGACAGCCCCAAGAAGGAAGCAGCATGAACATCCGACTTAACGGAACGGAGCAGAGCGTCGCCGACGGCGCCTCCGTCTCCACACTCGTCACCCAGCTTACGGGCCGGAGCATCGGCCCCGACGGCCGCGCCGCCGACGGGCGGAAGCTCGGTGTCGCCGTCGCCCGCAACGCCGAAGTGGTGCCGCGCAGCCAGTGGCACGCCACGGCGCTCGCCGACGGCGACGACGTCGAACTCGTCACGGCAGTCCAGGGAGGATGACCAGCATGAACGAGACGACATTCGCAGGAACACAGGCCGTCCCCATGACAGGTGCGGTGGCCGATCCGTTCGTGGTCGACGGCGTAAGGCTCGGCTCCCGCCTCATCATGGGAACCGGCGGTGCCCCGAGCCTGGACGGGCTCGGGGCGGCGCTGGTGGCGTCCGGGACGGAGCTGACCACGGTGGCGATGCGCCGCTATTCGCCAGCGGAGACGGGCTCGCTGTTCCAGCTGCTCGAGGACCATCAGATCCGGGTGCTGCCGAACACGGCAGGCTGCTTCACCGCCAAGGACGCCGTCCTCACCGCCGAACTGGCGCGGGAGGCCCTGGAAACGGACTGGGTCAAGCTCGAAGTCATTGCCGACGAGCACACACTGCTGCCGGACGCCGTCGAACTCGTGGACGCAACCGAACAGCTCGTGGCCCGAGGCTTCAAGGTCTTCGCCTACACGAACGACGACCCCGTGCTTGCCCTCCGGCTCGAAAACCTCGGCGCGACGGCCGTGATGCCGCTGGGCGCCCCGATCGGCACCGGACTGGGCATCCTGAACCCGCACAACATCGAGCTGATCGTCTCGCGCGCGTCCGTGCCCGTGGTGCTGGATGCCGGGATCGGCACGGCCTCGGACGCTGCCCTGGCGATGGAACTCGGCTGCGACGCTGTGCTGTTGGCTACGGCGGTGACCCGTGCGCAGAATCCGGTGCTCATGGGCGAGGCCTTCAAACATGCCGTCATCGCCGGCAGGCTAGCGAAAGCGGCCGGCAGGATCCCGCGGCGGGAACACGCACTGGCGTCCTCGGCAATGGAAGGCCGGGCCGAGTTCCTCTAACGTCGTTCCTCTGAAGCCTCCCGGGATTGGGCGGGCTGGCCCGGTTCCCGGGGCCAGCATCCCCAAGAACCCCAACGAGTCCTCACCGCATGGCTCGCACAAGGCCGTCATGGCCGAAAGCGGGCACCTACATAACGAGCACCTAAATAACTGGGCGCTACTGGTCGGGGCGGAAGTAGGTGTTCCGTCGGGGTGTCCGGGCGGGGTCGAGATGGGGTGGCGGGATGAACCAGGGGATCCCGGTGCGCATCTGGATGCTCCAGTGTTCCTTATGGATCACGTGGTGGTGATGGGAGCAGAGCAGGGTTCCGTTGCCGGTTCCGGTGGTTCCGCCGCGGGACCAGTAAGTGATGTGGTGGGCCTCGCACCAGGGCGCCGGAATGGTGCATTGCGGGAAGGCGCAGCCCCGGTCCCGGGCCGTGATGGCCTTGCGGATGTGGGGCGGGAAGACCCGGGAGGCGCGGCCGATGTCCAGGACCTGGCCCTCGCCGCCGAGGACGACCGGGATGATGTCGGCGTCGCAGGCGATTTTGCGGATGGTCGATGCGGTGACGGGGCCGGTGAACAGCAGCGTCCCGGTGCCGTGTCTGGTTCCGGTGCCGTGCTGTGCGGTGTTGGCAGCGGCGCCTGCTTCGGCGGGAGTCGTCCCGAGCCGGGTGAGCAGGCCCCGGTAATCGATGGTGGCCATGATCTGCGGCCGGAGCCCGCCCGCGGCGGGCAGCCCTCCGGTGGCGAGGGCTGCTTTGCACGCGCCGACGAGGCCGTCGAGCAGCTTCTGCGGCCGGGAGCGGAGGTCCAGGGGAGGCAGTGCGGCGTGCTGTTCGGCCGTGGCGGGCTCGTCAGACGGGCCGGGCTCGTCGGCCGCTTCGGACCCGTCGCCCGGTCCGGCCTGCGCCGTGTTGCCGGTGGCGGTGCCTTCGCCGGTGTCGGGGCCGGTGCGGGGGTTGGTGGCGGTGTTCATCACTGTCACCAGGTGTTCGAACTGGTCTGTGGTGGCGAAGATTTCCAGGTGCTGCAGGCCGTGCCGGGGTTTGCGGAGGAAGGCGCCCTGGAGCYGGCGGAGCAGTTCCTCGGAGGGTTCGGCGCCGTCCTGGTCCAGCGCCTCGGCCCAGCTGCGGCTGACCCGGGCCAGGAAGTCGGCGTCGTTCTCGGCCGCGGTGCGGGTCAGGGCGTGTTCCATCGCCGCCGCGGCCTCCGGGAGGCAGCTGTGCCGGACCCGGTCCAGGGCGAGCGTGATGACGGTCGCGGTCCGGGACGCGATCTCGCCGGCCGCGACGGCRGCKSCGAGCTCCGGGTGTACGGGCGGGATGGGCCGGCCGGCGAGTCCCTGCCGGGGCAGCAGCGTGTCGGCSAGGCMGAGYCGGCGCYTGGCCTCCGCGGCGCCGATCCGCAGCCGCGCCCGCAGGAACTCCGCCGTGTTCCGGTACCCGTCATCCAGCACCGATTCCGGCACTGCCGGTTCCGCCGTTCCGGGGGCGCCGGCGGGCGCCGCCGCAACGGACGTGCCGGCGGGAGCAGCTGCAACAGACGTGCCGGAGGGAACCAAGGACAAGGACGTGCCCGCGGGAGCCGAGGCCAAGGAGGTGCCGGCGGGTTCCGCGGTGCCGGGTGCGCCGGTCTGCCACCCGGCGGGGCTCTCGCGCCAGCCGGTGGTCCACGCGGTGACCGCCCCCGCTACAGCCCCCGTGGCCACGGCGGCGGACTGCTTCCGGGTCCGGTCCACGGCGGCCGCCGCGACGAGCTGCAGATACTCCACCGCGCGGGAGACTTCCTCCACCTGTCCGGCGAAGTCCGACGCGGCCCGGAAGCCCCATGACCCCGCATCCTCCACCGCCGTCGAACCCACCGCCCGCAGCGCGGTCAGGGCGGCGTCCAGACCGGATTGCCCGACCGGGGCTGCACCCCGGTCCGTGCCCTGCGCCTCGTCCTCGCAGGCGGTGAGATCCCTGATGAAATCCCTGACGGCTTCCATGGCTCGAGTCTATTTGAGGGCTCCGACAAAAGTGATGGGCACGGTTCCGCCTCGGAGTGACTCCGGTACGGTGCACCCGGCCGAACCCCAAACGAACTGTGACCACGCACCCCGTTGGGTGCGTGGTCACGGTTGCGCGCGGAAAACAGCTGCGCGGGGCTAAAGAGCTAGAGCTTCAGGATGCTGGTGAGCCGCTCGGTGTCCTGCCTCGTCCGGGCCTTGCCGAGATACACCACGGCCGCGATCGAGGCCGCAGTGCCCAGGACCATTGGYAGAATCCACGGGATCCAGGTCAGGCCCGGCTGGTAGCCGAATCCGGCCGCTATGAAGATGATCCAGCTGAGCATACCGACGGATGCAGCGACTCCCGCGGGGACGGCGACGCCGTACTTCTGGTGCCGTTTGTCGTTGGCCCACACCACGAAACCCGCAGCCACGGTCACCATGGCGACCACAATCAGGGAAAGCATTCAGGACACCTCACGATGGAGAAACTGCGATGAAGGAACGGTGGTGGGAAGAACGGGCTAGAGGGCACCGAAGCCGACGCGGCGGGCCTCTTCTGCGCCGATTTCCACGTAGCCCAGAAC
>NZ_JBFTZL010000139.1:0-9917 GCF_056406825.1 Arthrobacter sp. P1_A5
GGAGTGCATGGATCAGGACGTCGGCGAGTCCGGCCACGGGCAGCCACGGGTGCCGGAGGTGCCTGCAGCGGCCGTGGGCCACAGTGCCGGGCGGTGCGGCCCGGTGCCCAAGACACAAATGCATGGAGTGGGCCGGAGCCAAGGTCCACAAGCTGTAGCACGGAGCGGCCGACACGCACGTCAGCAACCCCTTCAGTTCGCGCGCCGCCCGGTAGGCACCGGAATCCTGCGGAAGCCCATAGTGCCCGCGGCGGATCCGCACTATGGTGCCCAGGGACACGGCCGTGGCAAGCCGGTGGCGGCTGAATCCGGCCCGGCCAAGGTCCGCCGTGGCGGCCGCTCCGCCCCGTGAAGCAAGATAAGTGGCAACGTCCATTCCGCCAATGTGCCCTGCCGGGGACACTTAGGGACCGGCCCCGCTGCGCCATGTGGAAAACCTCATCCCGGACATCCACAGCCGCCGTGGGGCACTTTGACTCCAACACGCCGAGAAACCAGCCTGGAAGCAGACCGCAGCGCGGCAAAGTGGCCCCGCTCGGCCGCAGTCACGCGAGCGGCCGCCTCATGTGCCCGGGGCGTCCGCCAAGCCGCCGACGAACCCGTGACAATCAAATTACAAAACCGCTAGACAGCATTACAAAGTTGTCATATGCTCTTTCTTGGGTTCACCAAATGCCTCCGGTGGATCTGATGCGAACGGAGAAATGGCCCCGGTTCGGCACAACGGAAGACTCGAACGTTGTGAGGAACCGGGGCCATTCCGTCTAAGCCGGAAGCCAGGTTAATCGGCAGGCTGCGCCCAGCCGGAAGAACCGGCCGGGGAGCGACTCCGGACCGGCTGTACCGCCGGGCCTGGCGTAGCTGGTGTGGCCGGGGACGGCCCCAAGGGCCCAGCGGCAGGACGGCGGTGGACGCCTAGCTGCTGCGGTCCACTACGGCGTGGGCGAAGCTGGTCAGCGAGGCCTTTACGACGCCCTCAGGCAGCGGGGCAAGGGCGGCAATGGCCTCATCGGCCCAGGTGCGTGCCACCACCCAGGACTGTGCAGTGACGGGGTGCTCCCGGAGTCCGGCCACGGCGGCGGCCAGGGCCTCATCCGAGCTAAGGTCGCCGTCGATCAGCGTCAGCAGTTCGACGGCGGCCTGGTCGCCGTCGCGGGCCGCGTTGCGCAGCAGCAGCACGGGCAGGGTGGGCACGCCCTCGCGCAGGTCGGTTCCCGGCGACTTGCCGGACTTGACCTTGATCCCGGTGACGTCAATGACGTCGTCGGCGAGCTGGAAGGCCACGCCCACCTTCTCGCCGTACTCGACCAGGATCGGCTCGTAGGCTTCGTCGGCGCCGGAGAAGATCGCACCCAGCTGCCCGGAGGCGGCCACGAGCGAGCCGGTCTTGTCCGCGATGACGGAGAGGTAGTGCGCCAAGGGGTCCTCGTCCGGKCGCGGTCCCACGGTCTCGTGCAGCTGGCCCAGGCAGAGCCGTTCAAAGGTGCGGKCCTGGATGCCAAGCGCCCGGGACCCGAGCTCCGAGACCAGGATGGAGGCGCGCGCAAAGATGAGGTCGCCGGTCAGGACCGCGACGGAGTTGCCCCAGACCTCGTGGGCCGTCGGCGCCCCCCGGCGGAACGGCGCGGAGTCCATGACGTCGTCGTGGTACAGGGTGGCGAGGTGCGTCAGTTCGACGACGACGGCGGCCTGCACCACTGCAGGCAGGGAGGCGTCGCCAAGGTGGGCGCACAGCAGGGTCAGCAGCGGGCGGATCCGCTTGCCGCCGGCTTCCACGAGGTGGCGCGACGTTGCGTCAGCCAGGGGATCGGAGTTGGCAATGGCTTCGCGCAGCTTCTTCTCGACGCGCGCCAGGTTGGTGGTGAGCGCCGGGCCCAGCTCGGGGTCGCCCGCGATGGCCGAGAAGCCTGCCGGCAGCTGGAGCCCGGTGGCGATCGCGGTGGTGTTGAGGCTGGGTTCAGCGCTCGGCAGGCCGTGTCCGGCGTGCGTCCAGCTTTGGTCTGCAGAGTTGGTCACGGGTTAACCCTAACTTTTTGTTGCGGAAACCGCGGAGTTGGCGCCGGAGTGCGGAACGCTGTCCGTGATGGACGCGGCCTTGTTGGACGTTGCCTGATTGGACGTTGCCTGATTGGACGTGGCGGGTACCAGGGATTCCAGGACCCGGATGACCCGGTCCTCGAAGCCCTTGGCGGCGGGATCGGTGAGGTTGGCCAGCATCCGCACCACGAAACGCATGAGCACGGGGACAGGCATACCGGTCCGTAGGGCCAGTTTCATGACGGCCGGCTTGCCTATCAGGGCGGCGAACGCCCGTCCCAGCGTGAAGTGTGAGCCCCACTGCTGGCGCACGTAGTCGGCGTAACGGGCAAGGTGCGCGTCGGCGGCCCTGGAAGCCTCTGCCCCGGTCCCCCAGCCGGCGGACGCCGACCGGGCAGCCGCGTCGGCGATGAATTCGGCCGCGAAGCGGGCGGACTCCATGGCGTAGGAGATGCCCTCGCCGTTGAACGGGGAGACCATCCCGCCGGCGTCGCCGAGGAGCAGCAGGCCGGGAGAATAGTGCGGGGTGCGGTTGAAGCCCATGGGCAGCGCGGCCCCACGGATTTCGCCCACCTGGTTGTCCGGGGTGAAGCCCCAGTCGGTGGGCATGCCGGCGGTCCATTCGCGCAGCACCTGCTTGTAGTCCAGCTTGCCGAAGTCCTTCGAGGAGTTCAGGATGCCCAGGCCCACGTTGGAGGTGCCGTCGCCGACGCCGAACACCCAGCCGTAGCCGGGCAGGAGTTTGCCGTCGCGGCCGGGAAGCTCGAGCCAGCCTTCCATCCAGTCGTCGTCGTGCCGCGGCGAGGTGAAGTAGGTCCGCACAGCCACGCCGAGCGGCCGGTCGTCGCGCTTGCCGATGCCCAGAGAGACGGCGGTGCGCGTCGAGTTCCCGTCGGCGGCGAGGACGACGTCGGCGCTGAAGTCGCGCGTCTCGCCGGTCTTGCGTCCGGAGTTGTCCAGCAGCGAGGCGCGCACGCCGGTGACCCGGCCATCCTCGGAGCGCAGCGCCTCGGTGACGCTGTGGCGTTCCAGCACGACGGCGCCCGCGGACTGCGCATGCCGGGCGAGCTGTTCGTCGAAGCCGAGCCGGGTCCGGATCAGCCCGTACTGCGGGAAGTCGGCAACCTCCGGCCAGGGCAGTTCGATCGTGCGGCCGCCGGCGATCAGGCGCAGGCCCTTGTTCCGCCGCCAGCCGTCGGTTTCGGGGTGGGCGAGTCCCAGCTTCTGGATCTCGCGGACCGCGCGCGGCGTGAGTCCGTCGCCGCAGACTTTCTCGCGGGGAAAGCTGGTTTTCTCCAGCACCGTGACGTCAATGCCGGCTTTGGCAAGGTAGTAGGCGGCGGTGGATCCGGCCGGGCCCGCCCCGACGATCAGTACATTCACAGCAGGGATCGGCTATCGGCCGGGCCGGGTGATGTTGCGGCGCAGCTTGGCCACGGGTCCGGTGTGGGCGGCCAGCGCCGCAGCGCCGGCGGCAGGGCCGGTTGAGGGGTCTGCCGGTTTCTGGGCCCGGTGCACGGCGACGATGCCGCCGCTGAGGTTGCGGTAGGTGACAGATTCCCAGCCGGCCTCCTGCAGCCAGGCCGCAAGGTGGTCCTGGTCCGGCCAGGCGCGGATGGACTCGGCGAGGTAGACGTAGGCGTCGGGGTTGGAGGAGGCCTTGACGGCGATGGCCGGCAGGGCCCGCATGAGGTATTCGGTGTACATCGTGCGCCACAGCGGCACCACGGGCTGGGAGAATTCCGCGATGACCAGCCGGCCGCCGGGCTTGGTGACCCGCAGCATCTCGGCCAGGGCCTTCTTCGGCTGGTTGACGTTGCGCAGGCCAAAGGAGATCGTGCTGGCGTCGAAGGTGTTGTCCGCGAACGGCAGGCGGGTGGCATCTCCGGCGATGAAGTCGATGTCAGGGCGGCGGCGCTTACCGACCTTGAGCATGCCGAGGGAGAAATCGCAGGCGATGACGTTGATGCCTGCGTCGGCGTACGGCTCGCTGGAGGTGCCGGTGCCGGCGGCGAGGTCCAGGACGTGCTGGCCGGCCGATACGCCCATGGCCTCCACCACCACCTTGCGCCAACGCCGTGTCTGCCCCAAGGACAGGACATCGTTGACGACGTCGTATTTGGGGGCGACGTCGTCAAACATCGTGGCTACTTCGTCCGGACGCTTATCCAAGGATGCTCGGTTCACCCTGACATTGTCTCAAATGATCGGCGCTCCCACGAACGGGCCGCCAATTGACGCGGCTTTCACCTGCGGCAACGGCCGCCGCGGCCCCGTGGAAGCCCGGCCGGCTCGTGTATATCCACCCAATGGGCGATCACGGGCTAGTGTTATGCCATCATGACGAGCACGTTCCGCACCTTGACAGTCCCCCTCGATGCCGAAACTTTCCCCGGGGGCCTGCCGTCGTTTCTGGTCCGGGACGATGTCCTCTGCTGGACCCGCCGCGAGGCCGGTCTCGTGGGCTTCGGCGAGATAGCCCGTTTCACCGCCACCGGGCCCGAGCGCTTCCTTGAAGCGGACATCTGGTGGCGCCACCAGGTCCTGGAGGCAGACATCCAGGACAGTGTTTGCTGCCCCGGCACCGGCCCGGTCGCCTTCGGCTCCTTCGCCTTCTCCAAGGCCTCCGCCCATGAGTCCCGGCTGCTGGTCCCGGAAATCGTTGTCGGGCTCCGTGACGGCCAGGCCTGGCTGACCCAGCTCACGTTCGACGACGGCGACCTCACCGAAGCCGGTGCCCGCGCCGCCCTGGACCGCTGGCTTCACAGCACCAGCGCCAATCCCGGGACCAGCGCGACCGTCGTGGACGACCCGGTGCCGGCGGCCGCGCAGGCCGGTGGCGCCGTCGTCCGTCCTTTGCCATTGGCCGCAGGGGCAACGTTGCACACCGGCTCGCTCAGCGAGGAAGGCTGGATGGCCGCCGTTGCCGCCGGCGTCGCGGAGATCCGGACCGGCGCCCTGGAAAAGCTGGTGCTGGCGCGGGACGTCGTGGCCACCGTCCCCACCGGCGTCAAGGCCGCCGAGGTGCTGCGCGAACTGTCCGCCCGGTACCGCGAATGCTGGACGTACGGGGTGGACGGGCTGGTGGGGGCTACTCCGGAAATGCTGATCCAGGTGGAGGGCCGCACCGCGCAGGCGCGCGTCCTGGCCGGCACCCTGGACCGCCGCGACGCCGATGGCATGGCGGGCTCGCCGCTGGAATTCGCCGAACGGGTGCTGGCCGGCTCCGAGAAGCAGCGGCACGAACACGACATCGCAATCCAGTCCCTGACCACGCAGCTGGCCCCGTTTTCCGAGGCCATGAACGCGCACAGCGAGCCCTTCATCCTCGAACTGCCCAATGTGTGGCATCTGGCCTCTGACGTCAAGGCTGAACTGGCCGAGGTGGAAGGCCACGTCCCCACGTGCCTGGCCCTGATCAACGCGCTGCATCCGACCGCCGCCGTCTGCGGTACCCCCACGACCGTGGCCGGGGCGCTCATCCGCAAGCTCGAGCACCTGGACCGCGGCCCGTATGCCGGGCCGGTCGGCTGGCTCGACGCGGCCGGCAACGGCGAGTGGGGCATCGCCCTGCGTGGCGCCGTCATCGAATCCCCGCACACGGTCCGGCTCTATGCGGGCTGCGGCGTGGTGGACGGCTCGGTTCCCGAGACTGAGCTCGCCGAGACGTGGGCGAAGTTCCGGCCGATGCTGGAGTCGCTCGGCATCAGCAGCTAGGCCGCGGGGCCGGTGACGCCGGCCGGGCCGGCGAATCGGCCGTCGGACTTGCACCGCAGGAACTGCCGAAACGGACAGGAATCCGGGATCACAGACAGATCGGGCATTAAAGATATTGCATTCGGGTCTGGTTTAGTTATCCAATAGTGAAACTTAGTTTTCTGTGACGTACATCTCTTGTTCGGCGATACACTATAAATCGGCCTCGTTACGCATCCCTCCGGCAACAAAAGGTAAGAAAATGCAGATCTCCCCTTCGCTCCTGAGCAACCCCGCAATGAAGGTCGCCACGGTGCTCGCCGTCGGCGCATTGGCCTTGACGGCCTGCACGAACGCCTCCGAGACCGGCCCCTCCGGCGCGGCTTCCGCTTCGGGCAGTGCCGCGGCCAGCTTTGACCCCAGCACGGTCCAGAAGGACGATGCCCTGGCGGCCATGTTGCCCGAGGCGATCAAGGCTAAAGGCACCCTGACCGTGGGCTCGGATACCTCCTACGCCCCCGCGGAATTCCTCGGCACCGACGGCCAGACCCCCGTGGGCTACGACGTCGACATCGCCAAGGCGATCGGCGCCGCGCTGGGCCTGAAGGTCCAGGTCCAGACGGCCGAATTCACCGGCATCCTTCCGGCTCTCGGCCCGAAGTACGACCTCGGGGTCTCTTCCTTCACGATCAACCCGGAGCGGCTTGCCGCGGTGAACATGGTCAGCTACTACCAGGCAGGTACCGGCTGGGCCGTTCAGAAGGGCAACCCCAAGAAGATCTCCCTCGATGACCTCTGCGGCAAGTCCATCGGCGTGCAGACCGGCACCATCCAGGAAGATCCGGACCTCTCGGACCGCAACAAGAAGTGCACCGCCGAGGGCAAGCAGCCCATTAACATCGTGACCCTCAAGACCCAGACGGACATCACCACCCGACTGGTCAACGGCAGCATCGATGCCATGGCCGCCGACTCCCCCATCATCGGCTACGCACTGACCCAGACCAACGGCCAGCTCGAGAAGCTCGGCGAAGTTTACGATTCTGCTCCCCAGGGCATCGCCGTCGCCAAGTCGGACACGGCCCTGGCGGACGTCGTCCAGAAGACCATGACCAAACTGATGGAAGACGGTTCCTACAAGAAGATCCTTGAGGGCTGGGGCGTCACCGACGGTGCCATCACCAAGTCCGAGGTCAACCCGGCGGTCGCGTCTTGAGCCTCCCCACAACCGGATCCGCAGCAGGGGCAGAGATGGACAGCCATCAGGACCCTCACGCCGCACCGGTACTGAACAATGCAGTACCGGTACGGCACCCCGGCCGCTGGATCAGCGCCATCATCATCGTCGGCTTCCTGCTTGCCTTCCTGCAGAGCCTGTTCACGAACCCCAACTTCCGCTGGGACGTCGTCGGCACCTACATCCTGGACACCAAGGTGGTCCAGGGCGTCGTATGGACCCTGTTCCTGACATTTGCGTCCATGGTCCTGGCCATCGTCCTGGCCATCCTCCTGGCGTTCATGCGGCAGTCCGACAACCCGGTGTTCCGCTGGTCCAGCTGGACCTGGGTCTGGTTCTTCCGCGGCACACCGATCTACACCCAGCTGCTGTTCTGGGGGCTCGCCACGGTTCTCTATCCGACGATCGTCCTCGGAATCCCGTTTGGTCCTGCAACCTACACCTGGGTGACCTCGGACCCCACCCACGGCCTGATCCCGGCCATCCTGGGCCTGGGCCTGAATGAGTCCGCGTATCTCGCAGAGATTTTCCGGGCCGGCCTGAAGTCCGTGGACCAGGGCCAAAGTGAGGCCGCCGAGGCCCTCGGCATGACAAAGGGCAAGATCATGCGGCGGATCATCCTGCCGCAGGCCATGCGCGTCATCGTGCCGCCCACCGGCAACGAGACAATCGGCATGCTGAAGACCACGTCGCTGGTCCTGGCTGTGCCATTCACGCTGGACCTGACCTTCGCGACGAACGCCCTGGCCAACCGGATTTACCTTCCCATTCCGCTCCTGATTGTCGCCGCATTCTGGTACCTCGTCATCACCAGCATCCTGATGGTGGGCCAGCACTTCATTGAGGCGCACTACGGCAAGGGCGTGGACAACCGGGTTCCGGCAGCGATCAACCCCGCCGCCGCCAAGGCGTCCGCAGCCGTGGCCCCCAGCGCCAACGCCGAGCCGGACCTCAAGATGGACTTCCCGGAGGAGGAGGCGAAATGACGATCACCACAGAGCAGCCCCTGGTCAAGATCGAGGGCCTTCACAAGTACTACGGCACACACCACGTGCTGCGCGGCATCGACCTGACCGTCAACCAGGGCGAGGTGTCGGTTGTGATCGGCCCGTCCGGTTCGGGCAAGTCCACCATGCTGCGCTGCGTGAACCTGCTGGAGACCATCAGTGCCGGGCGCATTTCGGTGGGCGGCGACCTGATCGGCTACCGCGAGGTCAAGGGCAGGCTCCATGACCTGAAGACCAAGGAAATCGCCGCCCAGCGCCGCGAGATCGGCATGGTCTTCCAGCGCTTCAACCTGTTCCCGCACAAGACCGCGCTGCAGAACATCATGGAGGCCCCGGTCCAGGTCAAGAGCCAGTCAAAGGCCGTCGCCCGCAAACGGGCACTGGAGCTCCTGGACCGGGTGGGGCTCGGCGACCGCGCCGGACACTACCCCTCCCAGCTCTCCGGCGGCCAGCAGCAGCGCGTGGCGATTGCCCGGGCCCTGGCCATGGACCCCGAGCTCATGCTGTTCGATGAGCCCACGTCCGCGCTCGACCCTGAGCTCGTGGGCGATGTCCTGAACGTGATGAAGGACCTCGCCAAGTCGGGCATGACCATGATCGTGGTGACCCACGAGATCGGCTTTGCCCGGGAGGTCGGCGACCGCCTGACCTTCATGGACGGCGGCATCGTCGTGGAGTCGGGCGACCCGCGGGAGGTCCTGGCCAATCCCCAGCACCCCCGCACCAAGGAGTTCCTCAGCCGGGTGCTCTAGCCCGGACAATTCCGCACCGATTTCGGGCAGCCGCTACGTGGATCCACGTAGCGGCTGTCCTTTTTTGTAGCGAAAACGGGCGCTACGTCTGCGGGAGGCCTTCCACGGCCGTGGCCACCGCGGCCCGGATGGCGCGGTGCAGTTCCCCGAGCCGGTGCCGGTCCGTGCGCACCTCGATGATGCTGCGGCCCTCCAGCGGGGCCGACAGCGCCTCGGCGAGCTCCGCCGTCGTGCCGACCCTGCGGTGCGGGACGCCGTATGCCGCGGCCAGCGCGGCGAGGTCCACCCGCTGCGGGGTGGCGAAGAGGCGTTCGACGGCGTCGCCGTAGCGCCCCGCCGCGGCGACTGTGCCGTGCTCCAGGAGCCCGAAGATGGCACCGCCGGCGTCATTGAGCACCACGATCCGCAACTGCGGTTCGGCCTCGCCGGCGCCGAGCAGGAGTCCCCCGGCGTCGTGCAGGAACGTCACATCCCCCATGAGAACGGTGGTTTCCTGGCCGCCGCCAAGCGCGATCCCGGTGGCGGTGGACGTGGTGCCGTCGATCCCGGCCAGGCCCCGGTTGGCGAACATGGTGGCCTGGGGTTCCGCGGGCGGCGCCCCAGCGAGGTCGACGTCGCGGATTCCGTTCGAGGAGCCCAGGACCAGCTGCCCGCGGGCGTGTTTCCAGACTTCGGCACCCACCGACGGGCCGGTCGCGGCCGGGGATGCGGCCAGGATCAGGTCCACTGCATGCTGCGCGGCGGCTCCTGCCAGCAGCCAGGCATCGAGCCAGGCGGCAGATCCGCGGCCGGCGAATTCCGCCAGGTCCGCCAGGGTTTCCAGCGGCAGTTCGGTGCGGCGGCCGGGTTCGTACCAGGCCACCGGAACGGGCTGGTACAGGGCCGACGGGACATCCGCCCGCTCCAGCAGCGCGCTCACCGGCCGGGAGAGCGTCGGCCGGCCGAAGAGAACCACGCGTTCGATCGGCTGTGCCGCGTCCGCGCCGAAGTGCTCGATCAGCAGCCGGTAGGGCCCCACCGCGTTGGGGCCGAAGCGGGAGTTGGAAGACGGCTCGGCCAGCAGCGGCAGGCCGTGCGCGCGGGCGAAAGCCTCGGCGACCGGGCCGGCGTCGTGCCCGGCCAGCACCACGGTGCGCCGCTCCGGCAGCGCCGTCGACGCGGYCGGAAAGTCCAGGGCCAGGGGGTTCC